>CADBSL010000164.1 GCA_902797345.1 uncultured Eubacteriales bacterium | reverse complement strand
GAATATCTGGAGATCCGAAACAGTACGGCGTTTCTGGAAAGAAAACAGGAACTGGTTCGGGATCGGGATGATTTTTTCGCCGCGGCATCAGTGATCGAAGAAGCGACGGGGGAAGTCGAAAGGGGGGATTACCCTGCGGCTTTTGAGACCCTTTCCAGGGATGAAAGAGGAAGCACGGAGAATCGGTTCCTGGCGGATAAGCTGGAAGAACTCCATGCCGCCTATGTGGAGGATGTGAATTTGGAAGCCAAAAGGGAACTGGAAAACCAGGACTATGCGGGTGCTGTGAGGATCGTGAACGAAGCTCTGGAGGTTTACGATTGTGAGGAGCTGCACCGGCTCCGAAGACAGATCATGGAAGAGGCGGATCCGCTGTACGGGGTCTACAATGACTTCCGGGATACGGTTTCCGACTGGTATGATTATTGGACAGAAGGATCGGAAGAAACGGAGCAGCCTTTTGGACTCCGGTGGTAGATCTGGGATCCAGGGGAAAAGCCCGGCGAAGGGGATCGCCGGGCTTTTGTTGGTTGGATTTTCTACATTTTTTAAAGGAAGATTTATGAAAAACACTTTTGTGAGGTTCTCTTGTTTACAGGTACATCTTAACGCCGGGACCTTAAACGGAACTAAAGAAGAAAAAATTTATTTAAGTATTTTTTTTATGTCAAAAATGTGGTAGGGTTGTTGTGTTGGAATAAGAGCGGAGACGGAGGAAACGATCAATGGAAACGACTGAGATCCGAAAGAGTCCGGTCCGGGAGATGTTGGGCTGCGCCCTGCCGATCTTTTGGGCCGGGATCATCTGCTTTAGTTACCCGGGCATCATGACCACCTACTGGCAGGAACGCTACCACGTGGGGAGTACGGAGACCGGACTGGTGCTGACCTTTATGTTGGTGGCGCTGGCGGTATCCATGTTCTTCAGCGGCAAGATCCACCTGCGGTTCGGGATGCAGAAGTGCATCCTCATCGGCGGAGCCCTGTATGTGCTGTCCTTTCTGGTGCTGATGGGGGCCGGTAATATTTATATGGTCTATCTGTGGGCTTTCCTGGCGAATCTGGGCTGCAGCTTCATTTACGGCCCCGGGATGGCCACGGGTCAGCAGGCGATGCCGGAAAAGCGAGGCCTGGCCAGCGGGATCCTGAACTTGGTGTTCGGTCTGTCGGCAGCCTTTATGTCGCCGGTGCTGGAGTGGATGCTGAACAACGTAGGATATGAAAAAACGAACCTGATGCTGACGGTCTGCATCGCCGTGTTCTATCTGCTGGGGATGCTCTGCATGGGCAGAGACGGCGGAAAGATGAAGGGCGGCGGAAAGAATGTGGTGCCGGCGGAAGGGGACTATACCGTAAAGCAGGCTCTGAAGACCGGAGATTTCTGGATCATCTGGACCATGTGGGCCTTTGCCGGTGCGGCGGGGATCTCCATGGTTTCCCTGGCGAAGGAGTATTCCCTGGCGGTGGGGATCGCCGGAGTGTCCATTCTGGCGGGGTATAACATTGCCAACGGCGTAGGACGGATCTTCATGGGGATCCTGACGGACAAGATCGGCGGAGAGGTGACTCTGGTGGGAGCCTTCTCCATTATGGCGGCGGGCTACCTGCTGCTCCCGCATGTGGGAAGCGCACTGCTGATCACTTTATGCGCCAGCTGTGCCGGGATCGGTCTGGGCGGGCTGTTCACGGTTTCCAGCCCCCTGGTGTCGAAACGGTTCGGACTCACCTACTTCGGGATGATCTTCGGGATCGTTTATACTGCGTACGGCCTGGTGGGCGGCGTCGTGGGTCCGGCGGGAGCCGGGTTCGTACTGGAGAAGACCGGCGGTGATTTCCTGCTGGTATTCACCTATCTGGGCATTTTCGCAGCCATCGGCGCGGCGCTTATGCTGTGGCTGAAAAAAAGAAGAGATAAAAGAGAATCATAAAGTAAGAGGACGGACGGATGAGATTTCGAGACAACAAACGAGTATTTGCCGAGGGGATGCGGGACGGCATTCCCATCGGACTGGGCTATTTCGCGGTAGCCTTTGCCCTGGGGATCACCGCCAAGGAGGCGGGGCTCAATGCGATCCAGGGTTTTATCATGAGTATGCTGAATATGGCTTCTGCCGGGGAATACGCCGGCATCGCCTCCATCGCCGGGTATGCGACCCTCTTTGAGATCGCAGTGATCACCCTGATCGCCAATGCCCGGTACCTGCTGATGAGCTTCGCCATGAGCCAGCGGCTGGATCCGGGGCTTCCCATTCACCACCGGTTCATCATGGCCATCGACGTGACGGATGAGCTCTTCGGGATCGCCATCTCCCGGAAGGGGACTCTGAATCCCTATTATTCCTACGGAGCCGCTCTGATCGCGGCCCCCCTGTGGTCCATCGGGACCTCCGTGGGCATCATCGCCGGGATGATCCTGCCGGTGAACGTGGTCAGCGCCCTGGGCGTGGCCCTGTTCGGGATGTTCATCTCCATCATCATTCCCCCGGCCCGGCAGGAAAAAGTCGTTCTGGGGCTGGTGATCATCAGCTTTGCTGCCAGCTTTGCCGCATCGAAGCTGCCGATGATCTCGGGCCTTTCCAGCGGTACCCGGACCATCATATTGACCCTGGTGATCTGCATCGCGGCCTCTATCCTCTTCCCACGGGAACCGGAGGATCCGGAGGAGGAAGCCGAAGAACTGGCGGAGGTTTCCGAAATGGAAGAAGTGCTTCCCCGGGAAGGAGGGATCCGAAAATGAGATATAACGCTTATTTATACATCGCGGTGATGTTCGGGGTCTCCTACCTGATCCGCGTGCTGCCCTTCCTGGTGATGCGGCGGCCCATAAAAAACAAATACATCCAGTCTTTCCTTTACTATGTGCCTTATGTGACACTGGCGGTGATGACCTTCCCGGCGATCCTGTACGCTACGGGAAGCATAATCTCTGCCGGGATCGCTCTGGCGGTGGCCATCGTACTGGCCTGGACGGGGCGGAGCCTCTTCACCGTGGCAGCCGCCAGCTGCATTACGGTATTGATCGTGGAATTGATCATTCTTTAATGAGAAATAGCACTTGCATTTCGGCCGGTGTTTTTGTATAGTACAGTCAGAAAAGTGTATAAAAGGATACGACGAGTGGGAGGAAGATATGAGAGTTTACGAAGTCAGCTGGGAAGAGGCTGGAAAGAGGAACAGAAGTTATGCCATCGTTCGGGCCAGGTCCGAACGGGATGCCAAGAATAAAGCAACGGATTACGCCGAGAGCCAGGAAGGCCTGGTGCCGGAAAGCATCGTCCTTGCGGAAGTGGTGACGAAGAACGTGGAAGGTCAGGAAATCGAGATCCGGAAGATCACGGCAGACTGGATCCGGGCGTTCTGCTCCATTGCCAACACCACCCGCCAGGGGTATTATCTGACCTGGGACAGCGTGGCCACGGAGGAGCTGGTGGATTATCTGGAAACCAACCAGAACGACCCCTATGAAGCGGATGCAGCGAATGAGATCTTCAAAAGAGCTTTCTTCCTGGATGTAGGGTTCCACCACGAGAATATCGATGCCTACAAAAAAGTCATCGGGGACGATTCACCGGGATTTGACCGGAAGCTGGTGGAGCAGCCGTTGCAGGAAGCCATTGCGCTTTGCCGCCGGGAGGGCTGGTTCGATTCCCAGCTCAAGGGCGGGATGCTGGATGACCTGCACAAAAAACGCAATAAAATGACAGTGATCGGGGAACCGGCGCTGTAAGCAACAGCCCAACCCATTTCGACCCTGCCGGGCAACCGGCGGGGCCGCTGCTTTTTTTGAGGGCCCGGTTTTGGAAGAAATTGATTTGTGGAAAACGGTTTCCTATGTTATATTGTTAAAGAAGGAATGACAATCTACAGAAAACAGGTGAAAGGATTTGAAAAGAGAATTTTTTATTGACACAGAAAACGTAGGGACCGCCTGGATCCGCCAGATCTCACCCCTGGATCGGGGCGATATGGTATTCGTTTTCGTCAGCAACAAGGAGCTGATGCGGAAGCTGAAGAAAATGATCCCCTTCCCGGAAAAGCAGGTAGAGTTTGTGGAATGCATGGGGATGGGAAAGAACGATATGGACATTTACATCGCCGGCTTTATTGCCCGCAGGACCGCCCGACGCTTTGTGAGGAGGGAATACATCGTCGTATCCAACGACAAGGGATACGAGGATTTTATCTCCGGGTTTTCTCAGAACCGTTGGGGAACGATCCGGCGTCAGGGCGTCTACCGCCAGTCTTATCAGGACTTTTATGAAAAGGTTCGGCCTATTTTATCGGACATGAGGGCCGACATCGAAAAGATCATGGATACAGCGGTAAAATACCGCAAACGGGATGAGAGAGCAAAGCTGCACCGGGTCCTGGTGAAGGAATATGGGGATGAGAAGGGAACGCTGATCTACCGGGCGATCCGGCCGCATATGCATTTCCTGATCAACAAGTAAAAAACAACGGGTGTCTGATCAACAGATACCCGTTTTTCTTTGGCTTCAAAAAATGGCCCGGTCTATTTGGCGAATTCCAGCCACTGGCCGTCGTAGTTGAGATACAGGTTCTCCCCTTCGATGGTGTATTCATAAGTGAAGTCCCCATCTGCAGCCATGAGCTCCGTTTCGCCCCAGAGGATATCGATGTCATCCTGGAGGCTGAGGACGCCGGTGTGATCCTCGTTCAATGTGACGGAATAGGTGGCGCCGTCCTGCTGAGCGGAATAAGTGCCGGGAACGTATGCATACATGGTTTGCGGCTCGAAGTTTTCGTAGGTGATGGAGTCGACGATGGTCTCCAGTGCGCCGGCGGCGTCCATATCGATCTCCTCATTTCCCGTCAGGTAAGTGGTGTTCTGGAGCAGGAGCGTACCGCCGTTGTATTCTCCGGCAATGGCTGTGCGGCAGGGTTCTTCGCTGCCTTCCGGCTGGTTCAGGACCCGCCAGTAGCCCCACTTGTCATCGGTACCGGGGAAGATGCCTTCAGTCCTTTCGATCTCCTCCTCCGATCCCCAGTCTGTCGTCAGGTCATAGAGAACTTCCTGGGGCATTTTCTCCGCCTCATAGCTGATGGTGGCCATGGTGGAGTGATCGGGGTCACCGAGATATAAGAACGTGACGGCGCCGCCGCCTTCTTCTACTTCGATGCTGTCGGCGTCATACTGGACCGACCAGCCGTCGGAGCTGGTATAGGTGGAAAGGCCATCGGCCGGAGCTGTTTCCGCAGGTTCTTCGGAAGCGCTTCCGCAGCCGGCCAGCGCGGCGATCAGGATCACGGTCAATGCACCGAGAAGCAATAAAGAAAGTCTTCTTTTCATGATAATATCCTCCTTCTCAGATTTATCGGTTGGATGACAGGATGTCATAGGCCACCGGCGTGTAGAAGAGCTTTCGGATCTCTTCCGGGTCCCGGGATTGTCCCAGTACCCACATGAGCTTGGCCACGGCGGCTTCGGTGGTCATATCGTAGGCCTCCAGCACTTTCAGGGATTGTTTCAGGCGGTGCCCGACGTGGTACACCGTCAGGTCACTGCCTTCGTGCTGGACCTGAGTGGTTATGAGGACCGTTTTCCCGTTCTCCACGGCGGTTTCGATGACGGAATAGAAATCCTCTCCGTCATAGCTGGGCAGGCCTCCTACCCCGAAGCTTTCGATGATCAGGGCATCGTGGTGATCCAGCATATAGGAGATCAGGGAAACATCGGTGCCGGGGATCATTTTCACCAGCCCCACCCGGGTATCCAGCCGGTCGTAAAAGGCCGGCTTTTTATCGCTTTTGGTGTGGATATACTGCAGCAGGATCCCGTCCTGCAGCACGGCGACGAAGGGGTAGTTGATGCTGGAGAAAGCCTGGAAACTCTTGGAGTGGGTCTTCCGGGCCCGGGTCCCCATGATGACCTTGCCGTTGAAGACGATGAGGACCCCCGACAGGGTGTCGGAGGAAGCGCAGATAAAACTGTCCCTCAGGTTGGTCTTAGAATCCGTGGTCTCGCTGCCGATGGGCTTTTGAGAGCCGGTGAGGATGATGGGCTTGTCGGCGTCTTGGATCAGGTAGCTCAATGCAGCAGCGGAATAGGCCATGGTGTCGGTGCCGTGGGAGATCACGAATCCGTCGTAGTCATCGTAATGGTCCCGGATGGTCCGGGCCATCTCTACCCAGTGCTCCGGCGTCAGGTTCGTGCTGTCCAGGCTGAAGAGCTGCATGCAGGTGACCCGGCAGACCCCGGAGATGTCCGGCACATAGCTTAACAGCTTTTCCGCCGTCAGTTCCGGTGCATACCCTTCTGCTGTCATTTCCGAGGCGATGGTGCCTCCCGTTCCGATCATCAGTACTCTTTTCAACTTGCAGTCCTCCCGGGGATTTTTTATAATTATAACAGAAAAGAAGAAGGGGGGAAACCGAAATGTATATATTAGGCCACGATACGGATCTGATGAAAAGCAAAGAGGTGATCCGGTTTTTCGATGTGGACGGGGTCCTGGCGGTGTATGCTTTTGGCGAAGACGGGGTGTATGTGGTCCGGGATGACCGGGATTATGACGACTTCCTGAAGACCCATGACGTATACGCCACAGCCTGCGCACCGACATTTATGAAGGAGTACGTAGAGAATCACTGTGACCCGAAGAAAACCTTTGTGATCTCCCGGTCCTACACGGATATAGAGGATGACCAGAAGATCCGTTTCATCCGGCGGGAATACCCCACCATTTTGGAGGAGAACATCCTTTTCGTCCGGGGCACTTCAAAGACCGACATCGCCCGGAAAGTGCTGGAAGAGCGATTTGGCGGACTGACTGCCAAACACCTGTGCATCGACGATACGCTGGAGCATTTGGAAAAGTATCAGGCGGAGGGACTCAAAGCGGTCCACATCTCCAGTTTATTGTTATTGGCGGAATTACTATAAGGCTTATACAAGAGAAGGCATTCGGTTGAAATGTCCGGAGCAAATACCTCGGGACACGCTCTCGCTATGGTTCGCTCGCAGCGGTACATCCGTTCCCCCTTCGCCTTTGGCTCGGGCTCACGGTGGACCGGCGGCTCACCAATGTCCCTGCGGCATTTCTCCTCCCATTTTTCAAACGAATGCTTTCCGGATAAGGAGGTTAACATGAAATTGAAATACAAAAACACGGAGATCCTCACCATCCAGGGTGATATCACGAAAATCGACAGCGTCCAGGCCATCGTCAACGCTGCTAACCGTTCTCTTTTGGGAGGCGGCGGTGTGGACGGCGCCATCCACCGGGCGGCGGGGCCGGACCTCCTGAAAGAGTGCCGGACATTGAACGGGTGCGAGACCGGCGGCGCCAAGATCACCGGCGCCTATCGCCTGCCCTGTGACTACGTGATCCACACGGTGGGGCCTATTTGGCACGGAGGCGGCCAAAACGAGGCGGTCCTTTTGGGGAATTGCTATCGGAATTCATTGAAGGTGGCCAAAGAAAACGGGATCCGGACCATCGCCTTCCCGTCGGTGTCCACCGGAGTGTATTCTTATCCCCTGGAAGAGGCCAGCCGGGTAGCCGTGGGGGCCGTCAAGGCATTTATCGATGAAAATCCCGAAGCGATCGATGAGGTCCTGTGGGTGCTGTTCGATTCCCGGACACTGGCGGCGTATGAAAAAGCGCTGGCGGAATAAGGAAGAAGGGACCTTGCTGGCCAAAATTGCGAACTAAAATGAAAGAGATACAATAATAGTTCGTATTTTCAGGGATTTTCTTCAAAAAAAACGTGTTTTTGTGCGAGAAAACATTGATTTTACCGATATTTTGAGATAATATAATACTGTTGGATGCGTAAAAACGCGAACAGCAAATCACAGGAAAAGAGGAAAGAGTATATGGAAAAGCATGAAAGAAGAGTCGGGACCGTTTCCAGAGGGATCCGGTGCCCCATTATCCGTGAAGGAGATGATCTGAGAGAGATCGTCACCAACAGCGTTCTGGAAGCGGCAGAATATGAAGGATTCGAGTTGAGAGACAGAGATGTCATCTGCGTCACCGAATCCATCGTAGCCCGTGCCCAGGGTAACTATGCTTCCGTTGACGACATCGCTGCGGATGTCAAAGCCAAACTGGGTGGAGAGACCATCGGGGTCATTTTCCCGATCCTTTCCAGAAACCGCTTTGCGATCTGCCTCAGAGGGATCGCAAAGGGAGCAAAAAAAATCGTGCTGATGCTGAGCTATCCTTCCGATGAAGTCGGCAATGAACTGGTAAGCCTTGACAAGATCGACGAAGCCGGGATCAATCCATATAGCGATGTTCTGACCTTAGAAAAATATAGAGAATTATTTGGCGAAAACAAGCACCCCTTCACCGGCGTGGACTATGTGGATTACTACTGTGACCTGATCAAGTCCAGTGGCTGTGAAGTGGAAGTCATCTTCGCCAACCAGGCGAAAACCATTTTGAATTACACGGACAAAGTCCTGAACTGCGACATTCACTCCAGAAAGCGCACGAAGCGAATCCTGCTGGAAAATGGTGCGAAGGTGGTCTGCAGTATGGACGATATCCTGACAGCTTCCGTCAATGGCAGCGGATTCAATGAAAAATACGGTCTGCTGGGCTCCAACAAGTCCACCGAAGACCAGATCAAACTCTTCCCTCAGGAATGCAAAGACCTGGTTTTGGACATCCAGGAGCGGGTCCTGAAAGCCACCGGCAAACACGTGGAAGTCATGGTCTATGGCGACGGCGCCTTCAAGGATCCCCAGGGCAAGATCTGGGAACTGGCGGACCCGGTAGTTTCTCCGGCCTTTACGGACGGCCTGATCGGTACACCGAATGAACTGAAGTTAAAGTACCTGGCAGACAATGATTTTGCTGAGCTGTCCGGGGAAGCATTAAAGAAAGCGATTGAAGAAAGCATCAAGAACAAGGACAGCAACCTGGTGGGCAATATGGCTTCCGAAGGGACCACGCCCCGTCAGCTGACAGACCTGATCGGTTCTTTGTGCGACCTGACCAGCGGCTCCGGCGACAAGGGAACACCGGTGGTTCTGGTGCAGGGTTACTTCGACAATTACACCATGGACTAAGGAGGATAACATGTTAGAAAGAAGACCGGACAATATGGAGCGGATCTCCACTCCGGAACAGGCGAAGGCCTATATTGACGAGCAGATCGCAGCGCTCCGCGCCCAGATCGGCGATAAGAAAGTCCTGTTGGCTCTGTCCGGCGGAGTAGACTCCTCCGTCGTAGCAGCTCTGCTGATCAAGGCCATCGGCAAGCAGCTGGTTTGCGTTCACGTGAACCACGGACTGCTGAGAAAGGGTGAACCGGAACAGGTCATCGAAGTGTTCCGGGGCGAAATGGATGCAAATCTGATCTATGTGGATGCGGTGGACCGGTTCCTGGATGAATTGGCCGGTGTGACGGATCCCGAAACGAAGAGAATGATCATCGGCAAGGAATTCATTGACGTCTTTGCCGAAGAAGCTCATAAACTCGAAGGCATCGAGTTCCTGGCACAGGGGACCATCTGGCCGGATATCCTGGAGAGTGAAGCCGGCATCAAGGCTCACCACAACGCAGGCGGCCTGCCGGAGGACCTGAACTTTGAACTGGTGGAACCGGTTCGGATCCTGTTCAAGGATGAAGTTCGTGTGGTCGGCAAGGAACTGGGACTGCCGGACAACATGGTTTACCGTCAGCCGTTCCCGGGACCGGGACTGGGCGTACGGTGCCCCGGCGCGATCACCAGAGACCGTTTGGAAGCGGTTCGGGAATCCGACGCGATCCTGCGGGAAGAGTTCGAAAAAGCGGGTCTGGCGGGCAAGGTTTGGCAGTACTTCACCGTAGTGCCGGATTTCAAATCCACCGGCGTGACCGAAGGAAAGCGGACCTTCAACTGGCCCTGCATCATCCGTGCCATCAACACCACAGACGTTATGGAAGTGACGGTTGAACACCTGCCGGCAGAACTGATCGATCACCTGGTACAGCGGATCACGACCGAAGTGCCCGGCATCAACCGTGTGCTGTACGATTACACACCGAAGCCGCCGGCTACGGTCGAATATGAATAATTAATCTGTGTGAAGGAGGGGATCCCCATGATCAAAATCGTTGCGAAAATGCATGTCAAGCCGGGTGAAGTGGAAGACTTCAAGGCCCTGGCGGAGGACCTGATCGCTAAATCCCGTGCAGAAGAAGGCAATATTCTGTACACACTGAATGTGAATCTGAAAGACCCTCAGAGCCTCGCCTTTGTGGAGTTCTGGAAGGACCAGGATGCGATCAATGAGCACAATGCATCTGAACACTTTACGGGAGCCTTCCCGAAACTGGCAACTCTCTGCGACCAGGATCCTGTGGTGGATCTGTACGCAGAATTATAAGCACCCCCAAACGATAATGCGGACATCACTGCCCGCCGCCATTTACTATGGCGGCGGGTGGATTCGTTTTTGAGGGGATTTCCATTTAATAAGGAAGTCTCTTAGACTGCTATTC
>CADBSL010000163.1 GCA_902797345.1 uncultured Eubacteriales bacterium | reverse complement strand
TATTCCCGGGAACGGAAGTTGGAGAATAAGAAAAACCAGCACATCGATGCCATCTACTGGGCATCAGCGATAGTGATTTATCTGGCCTGGAGTTTTACGACCATGAATTGGCACCAGACCTGGATCGTCTGGCCCATCGCCGGCGTCGGCTACGGTGTATTGATCGCAGTCCTTCGGGCCATCCGAAGCAAGGAGTAATCATAAATGTACGGATTTGAGATGGGGCCGATCCGGCCTCCCAGTGAAGCAAACAGCATCCTTCTCCGAGTGACCCGCAACTGCCCCTGGAACAAGTGTGAGTTCTGCGGGGTATACAAAGGAGAAAAATTCAGCCTGCGAAGCGTCGACGAAGTCAAGGGGGACATCGACGCCATGAAAGCCGCTGGGATCACCTCTTCCAGCGCCTTTCTCCAGGACGCCAATTCCATCATCATGAAACCGGACCAGCTGGCGGAGATCCTGAGCTATTTCCGGGAGACCTTCCCGGAAGTCCGGAGAGTCACCACCTACGCCCGGGCGGACACCTTGTCCCGGATCACGCCGGAGAACATGAAGATGCTGAAGGAAGCGGGATTGGACCGGGTCCACTCCGGCTATGAGACCGGCTCCGATGTGATCCTGAAAATGATCAAAAAGGGCACCACCCGGGACCAGCAGGTCCGGGGCGGGCTGAAAGTGAAGGAAGCCGGCATGGAGCTTTCCATGTACTTTATGCCTGGTGTCGGCGGCCGGGAGCTCAGCGAGGAAAACAGCCGGGAGACTGCCGGCGTGATAAGTGAAGTGGATCCCGATTTCGTCCGGCTCAGGACCTTCGTGGCGAAACCCGGCACTCCCATGGGGGACCGGGTGGAGGACGGCAGCTTCCTCCCCTGCACCGACGAGGAGAAGGTGACAGAGATCCGGCGGATGCTGGAACAGGTAGAAGGCTGCAGCGGCACCGTCGTCAGCGACCACATCGTCAACCTGCTGGAAGAAGTCCGGGGAAATCTCCGGACCCAAAAGTCCGAAATGATCCAAAAGATCCGGGAATTTGAGGAAATGGAGCCTTTTGAGAAAAAGCGTTTCCAGGCTGCCCGGCGGATGGGCTTCGTCCGGCGGCTCTCAGACATGGACCGTCTGCCGGCGGATCTGTCGGAACAGATCTCCGGGATCGTCCACCGCTTTAAGACCCCACAGCAGTGGGAAGAATTCCTGAACTATTTCCTGGAACGATATATCTAAACAAAACATACTTATCTCTTCGAAAAACCTCTCTTTTCAAATGTATCATTCTATATTATAATTCTAATAAATGGTATTATTGGAAAGGAGATGTAATTCGTGAGATTAAAGCAAATGGCCCAATGGGAAAAGTCCCGTCTGGAGAAAACACTGTCCAAAACAACAAAACTCAGAAATGACGAGGAGGCCGGTACCTTATATAGCAAGAGGCGGCCGAATGGTTATTTTCAATTCTATAAAGAAATCGAAGGACAGCCTGGGTTGGTTTATATCAATAAAAGCGGCTACGACTGGATCTTAAAGCAACTCCATCATCGATTTGCCGTTGAATCCGGAAAAGTGCTGGAAAACGATCTTCAGGTACTGGATCATTTATTGGCTGAATATGAAGAGTATAAGCCTTCCAAAATCATCGATAATCTGCCTCGATCTTATCAGGATGCCTGGGAATTCTGTGAGCAGAAAGGTCTTCTCCGAGCCGGTTTTCAAAAGGAAAAACCCGGCCGGCCTCGTTTTCACAGTTCCGAAAAAACGAATGACCCTGCGGAATTGAAACACCTGACCTCCTTCGGCCTTCGAGTTCGTTCGAAAGGCGAAGCATTGATCGCAGAGCTGCTGTATTTTTATACTGACCTGGAATTCTATTATGAGAAAAAGCTGACGCTGACAGACCCGGACGGCAGGCCCATCCCCGTTTACCCGGATTTCACGATTCTCCTGGGGTTAGAGGGATATCTGTTCTGGGAGCACAAGGGTATGATGCTCAATGAAGATTACCTCCGGGCAGATCAGAGAAAAATGAGGGTTTATTTCGAGAACGGCATCTTTCCCCCCAAGAATCTGATCGTTACCTGCGACGGGCCCGACGGCAGTACCGATATGCAATCGATCCTGAAACTGATCCACGGATATTTCGATGCCGAGGGAAAAACTCTGCAATGACGATATCCAACTTTTCGCTCCAGTATCACCAACAAACACTTGGAATCCAAAAGATCGCACCCTTCTCCTTTCAAGCGTATGACTATGAATCTAGTCAAAACGCTTGAAAAACAGAATCGAGTGCACTGGATGAGTTCAAGTGTTTTATTCATTTTTGAGGATAATCACTTGGAATTTGCGACTGTTGGAGAATCAAATCGATCAGTAATTCCAAGTCTTTTTCACGCCAGTATAATGAAACACTTGGAATAACTGATTCTCTGGGGATCATGACAGTCGAGGTTTCCAACCCTAATGACCAGATTTAAGCCAAACACTTGGAAAACAACAGCCCTCGATGCTTTTTTCTACTCCACTCAGTGCCGCTTTCGTAAGGTCCAAAGGCACAATGGCAGGGAGGCTGCAGTGACGAGGGCGGCGAAATAGTACATGACGGTGTAGCTACCGGAGAGGCTGATGACCCCGCCGAGCAGCATGGGTCCGATGCCCATCCCCACATCGCAGCAGATATAGAAGGTGGAGACTGCATAGGAGCGCCGCTCGATGGAAGTGTGCCGGCAGGCGATGGCATTGCAGGCAGAATTCAGGGTCCCGTAGCCCAGTCCACAGCCCACGGCGCAAAGCACCACCGTCAGAGGCCTGGGAAGGAAGGCCACCAGGAAGATCCCCGCCGTCTGGGCGATGATCCCGGGGATGCAGACGATCCGATCCCCGAAGCGGTCCTGAAGACGGCCGGCCATGGGCCGGGTCACGAACAGCACGCAGGAATAGATGATAAAAAACAGCGCAAAGGGTTTTTCCAGATGAGTCTGGACGGAATAGATCCGGTAGAAGGACATGATGGCCACATACCCCAGGGCCGTTAGCCCCGTCACCAGAGAGATCGGCACCGCCCGGACTTCGATGAACCGCTCGATCCAGCTGCCGGTACCGGCCCGTCTCAAGGGGGACACCGTCTCCGGCAACGGTTTCTTCCGGGCTGCTTCCCCTTCCGGATCCAGCTTTCTGCGGACCGCCGGATCCAGTTCCCGGACGTCCAGCGGCAGCGTCAGCACCAACATCATCACACATAAAATGGAGGCCGCCGCAAAGCATCCGGTACCGCCGAACCGGTCGTAAATGAGGCCCCCGAACAGGGGCCCGATCCCCACCGCGATGGTGGTGGACAACATCAAATACCCACACCCTTCCGCGAAACGCTTCCGGGGCAGGACGGACATCCCCATAGTCATCAGGGCATTGGAAGAGGCGCCGAAGCCCACCCCATGGATGAACCGCACTAAGAGCAGGAGCGCCACATTGTCCACAAAAAAGTAGAAGAAACAGGCCACAGCGTGAAGGGTCACGAAGATCACGGCGATCTTCTTCCACCCCACCCGCTCTAGGGCGCCGCCGGAATACAGCCGGGAGATCATCCCTCCAAAGACGTAGATCCCGGAGACCATCCCCGCCAGCAGGGCCGTACTGCCCATGGCGGAAACATATTGGGTGATGGTGGCGATGAGGCTGTACATGACCATGGCGGAGCAAAAGATCGCGCCGAAGCACAGCCAGAACCGCAGGGTAAAGATCCGGTCCTCCCTCATGTGCCTGTTCCTCCTTCTACCGGCCTGATCCGGACCGGTGTTTCTCGATGGCATCCGCCATTCTCTCCATTCCCGTCTCGATGATGCTCCGGGGCATAGCCAGGTTCAGCCGGACAAAGCCCTCTGCATTCCCGACAAAGAGGCTGTTGCCTCCCTCCAGCAGCACGCCGGCTTCATTGGCAAAGAATCCGGGAAGGTCCTCCAGATCCGGCAGACATTTCGACAGATCCACCCAGGCCAGATACGTGGCTTCCGGGATCCGGAACACGGCCTCCGGCAGCCGCTCCTTCAGAAATCCTTCCACATACCGGAAATTCTCATCCAGATATGCTTTCATTTCTTCCAGCCACTCGCCGCCCTTCTCGTAAGCCGCTTGGTGAGCCGCGATGGACAGGGGGTTCAGCATCCCCGCGATCTTGTCCCGATGGATGAAACGGTTCCGCTCGGTCCGGTCCCGGATGATGATATCCGAGAACATCAGCCCCGCCATATTGAAGGTCTTGCTGGCAGACATGCAGGTGATCAGCTTCGGATAATCCGGCATCACCTTCCCCAGAGGGGTATGCCGCAGACCGCTTCTCACCAGGTCGCAGTGGATCTCGTCGGAAATGACCCACAGATCATTCTTTTCCACGATCTCAGCCACCCGGCGAAGTTCCTCCTCCGTCCAGATTCGTCCGGTGGGGTTGTGGGGATTGCACCACAGCAGCATCTTCACCTTCGGGTCCGCACACTTCTGTTCCAGATCCTCAAAGTCGATAGTAAAATACCCATCCGTATCGATCAGTTCCGAGCAGACCAGAGGCACACCATTGTATTCAGCAGCATGGAGGAAATACCCGTAGGAAGGCGTGGTGATCACAAAGGTCTCCCCCTCCCCGATCAGATCTTCCACCAACTGATACAAAGCCGGGATGATCCCCGGAGAGAAACACAGCTCTTCCTTCGGGAAGGACCAGTCGTACCGCTCCCGGCACCACCGGCTGAAGGCCTTATAGTAATCGTCTCCGTACATCATGGTATAGCCGAAGATCCGCCGGTCCACCCGTTCTTTGATGGCATCGCAGATCACCTGCGGCGTGGCGAATTCCATGTCCGCCACCCACATCCGGACAAATTCTTCATCTTTAAAAGGGAACACCTTTTCCGGACCGGCATGGAATATGTACCCCCGAAAACCATCCGTATTCAGCGCATTCGTATTCCTGCGATCGATGATCTCGTCAAAATCGTACTTCATATTTCCTCCTTACTCTCTATCAATCAAGCAAGCCCTGCTTCGACAGTTTCACCGCCATCTCCTGGGCACCCAACAGCCACAGCAGGTCTCCGCTTTTTAACATCATATCCGGGTGCGGATCCATGATCGGGAGCATATCCCGCTCGATCCCCACCAGAAACGCGCTCCAGTCCGTTTTGATCCCACTGGATCGGATGGGCTTTCCTTCCTGGGGCATGTCTTTCTCCATCGTCACCCCATACAGCAGGATCTGCCGCTCTTCCGGCACGTCCTCCTGGTGTTCGATAAAGGCCTTCAGGGTCTGCATTTTGCTGCCTTCTTCGAGCCTCAGCCCTTCCTGATCCATGATCTCACAGAAGTTTTCCAGCTGCCGCTGGCTGCCGGTGATCATCAGTCGGTCTCCCCGGTGGATCGTCACTACGCCCTCCGGAATGATGTGGCAGGTCTTCCCCCGAAGGATCTTGATGACCTTGACGTGGAATTTCTCGCCCCAGTCCAGTTCCCGCAGGCTCTTCCCGTGAAGGGGAGAGTCCTCTTCACAGACCAGGACCACCGCCATCATCCGTTCGGTGAGCCATTGATACGTCCGTCCTTCCAGCTGCTCCTGTTTCATCCATTCCGTCAGCTTCCGCTCATTCAGATTCGCCAGGAGCTGGGCCTCAAACTGCAGATACCGGGCCGCCAGCCGGGAGGACCGGGTAGCCAGAAAGATGATGGGGACCGCTGCCAGAGCCAGGAACAGGGGATTCACCCGGAACACCAGGAAGGCCGGCATCACTGCCAAGACCACGGCAGCCGCATATCGGATCAGGATCAACAGGACCAGGATCACCCGATTCTGCAGACCTCTGAGCCACAGGGTCGTGAAGAACCGCTTCTGCACCCGAAGCATAGCCGGCAGCAGAAGGATCAATGCGGCGTAAATGATCCCGCAGGTAAGCAGTTTTACCAGGAGGAGGTGTTCCTCCCCCCAGATCTCCCGAAGATGGGGGAATATCAAACGGACTCCCGCCAGGATCATACCTGCCGACAGGATCCCGTACAAAGCAAAATTCTTGAAATACTTTCGCAGAAACAACGGCCAATCCCGGGTCTCTTCCCCGGTTTCCCGCTCCCGGGCCGCTGCATAGCGGTCGATGGCATCCAGCCATTTCTCCGGCAGGTGGTTTTTCAGGAACCCTTCCAGGGGCATGGATGCCTTCAGCATCAGCGGTGTCGTGAAAGTGGTCAGGACCGATACCGCCACGATGACCGGGTACAGAAATTCTCCGGTAACACCCAGGGACAGTCCCAGTCCCGCCAGGATGAAGGAGAATTCCCCCACCTGAGTCTGAGAAGCCGCCGACTGGAGGGAAACGCCTAAGGGCTGCCCTGCTGCCAACGCCCCCAGTGTCAGGAATACCAGCTTCCCCACGATGGCGATGGCGGAGATCATCAGGATCACCGGCAGGTATTTCCAGATCATGGCCGGCTGCACCATGAATCCCACAGAGATGAAAAAAATCGCCCCAAAGAGGTTCTTCACCGGCGTCACCAGGTGCTCCACCCGTTCCGCGTGGACCGTCCCGGCCAAAAGCGATCCCGCCAGGAAGGCTCCCAGCTCCGTGGACAGACCGATCTCCCGGGCCAGCATCGCCATCAGAAAACACAACCCCAGCGAAAAGATCAACAACACCTCGTCGTTCATGAGCTTCACCAGTTTTTTCATCATCGTCGGGATCAGATAGATCCCCAGGATCAGCCACAGGGCCAGATAAAACACCAGCAGCCCGATCCGTCCTCCCAAAGCGACGCCGCTGATGGATTTGGAAACCGCGATGGTGGATAAGATGACCATGGCGAAGATGGCGATGATGTCTTCGATGACCAGAGTCCCCATGGCCAAGCCCGCAAACCGGTCATCTTTCAGCCCCATATCTTCGATGCTCTTCATGGTGATCATAGTGGAGGACATGGCCAGCATGACCCCCAGGAAAATGCTGTTCATGGTCCCCCAGCGAAGCACCTCTCCCAGGAAAAATCCCAAAGCGCCTACGCCCAAGGCCTGGATCGTGGCGGACAGAATGCCCGGCACCCCGACTTCCACCATTTTATGGACTGAAAATTCCAATCCCAATCCGAACATCAGGAAAATGACCCCGATCTCCGACAGGGTCTGTATATTGGTCATCCCGTGGATGGTGGGAAAGAAGGCCACCACCGGCCCCGCCAGGAATCCCGCCAGGATATATCCCAGAACGGAGGGCAGATTCAGTTTTTTGCACAGCAGCGTCGTCACCGCCGCCAAGGTCAACAGGATCGTCAGATCCGGTATCAGTAAAGGCAGAGCTTCCATCAAAGCCTCCTGTTAATCTACAAAATCTCTATCGGTCCGGAACGCCCGATCCGTAGCTCAATTATACGAAAACTACCGCTTTTTCGCAATCATTCTCTTCAAAGGATCCTCCAAACCGAAAGCTCAAAAAATACGAAAACGGATGTACCAACCTCTCGTTAATACATCCGCCTTACATCATACTATGGTGAGAATTCATTTCTCTTCTCCTTTTTTCTGTCGATTTTTGTCGCCCTCTTAGAAGATCTGTGCGATTGTAGCAGCAGCGATAGCAGCAACACCAGCAAATTCAGCAGCAAAGATTTTGTTGTAAGCGATTCTTCCGTATGTTCTCATCATTTTCCGTTCCTCCTTCGATATCTGACCATCATCACCCGAATTTCTTCGGAGTATTTCCCGTTCCCCTTGGAACATCTTCATAATAGACCTTCTTTGTTAAAAAGTAAACAAGGAGTTTTTCATCCAAAAGATGAATTTTTCTCATACATCCGAAGAGGCTTCGGAGTGACAAACTCGTGAAGAAAATTATTCTGGATTACTTCTTAATATAACGTTAATATGACCTTTTTTGATTATCTATGCCGTATAATCTTCGGTTTCAACTTCTCTACCTTCAATTTTCCACATATATCCATCAAGATCTTTGATGTCCCCATCGGTTTTTTGATGGCCTCGGAACACTTTTTTAGAGAAATGTCACGACTTCTTCCCGTTTTTTCGCGAAAAAAAGAGCGGTGAGTGATTCACCGCCCTAAACTGCATTTTTCATTCAGATCATTTGTTTTTCAGCCGCTTGTCCATCTTGACAGCCAGGTAGGTCCCCAGGCTCTGGAAGCCCTGGACCATGGCGATCAGCAGGATGACTGCCAGCAGCATTACCAGATATTTGTAACGGTAGTATCCGTAGTTGATGGCGATCTTACCAAGCCCGCCGCCGCCGATGATACCACTCATGGCCGTATAGCCTAAGATCGTGGTGATGGCGATGGTGAAGTTGGAGATCAGCGAGGGCACGCTTTCCGGGATCATGACTTTGGAAATGATCTGGAAAGGAGATGCGCCGCTGCTCTGGGCCATCTCGATGATGTTAGGGCTCACTTCCCGCAGGCTGGATTCCACCAGTCTGGCCACGAAGGGAAAGGCCGCGATCACCAACGGAACGATGGAGGCCACCGTGCCGACGCTGGTGCCCACGATCACACGGGTCAGCGGGAATACCATGATCATCAAGATCAGGAAAGGTACAGAACGCAGCAGATTGATCACCACGTTGAGTACCGCCATGAAGGCCTTCGGCAGAGGGAATACGCCGTTCTTTTCTCCGGCCACCAACAGGACGCCCAAAGGCAGCCCGATGATGATGGAGATGCCCGTCGCTACAACGGTTACGTAGAAGGTCTCCCAGAACGCCAGAGGGAACTGGGTCTTTACGATCTGCCAGGCTTCGGAAACGACTTCCGGAGTGAAGAGGTTACTGAACATCCGGGTTCACCTCCTCTACGATGATATCTTCCGTCTGGGTCAGGTAATCGATGGCTTCCTGCAGCTTTTCCCGGCCGCCCCGGATCCCTAATAGCATGGACCCATAGGCCTTGCCTTCGATACCCCGGGTGGAAGCATACGCGATATTGGCCTCGATCCCCTTTTCCTTCGCCAACCGGGAGATCATCGGCTTCCCGGCCGCCATAGCCCCATTGTAGACCACCCGGATCAGATATTCATCCGGTTCGGTGACAATGATAGCTCCCGGATCCCCTTCCGGGAATACCAGGTGCTTGGCCGCAGTGGATTTGGGGTGTGAGAAGACGGCTCCCACTTCTCCCCGCTCCACGATCTCGCCTTTTTCGATGATCGCCACGTGTTTGCAGATATTCTCCACCACGTTCATCTGGTGGGTGATAACGATCACGGTGATCCCCATTTTATCGTTGATATCCCGGATCAGATCCAGGATCGAGTTCGTGGTGGTGGGGTCCAGGGCGCTGGTGGCTTCGTCGCACAGCAGGACCTTGGGGTTGGTAGCCAAAGCCCGGGCGATGGCTACACGCTGCTGCTGTCCGCCGGACAGCTGTGCCGGATACACATTGGCCTTGTCCTGAAGTCCAACGATCTCCAAAAGCTCCATAGCCCGTTTTTTCGCATCCGCCTTTTTCACTCCCTCCAGTTCCAGAGGGAAGGTCACATTCTTCAGACAGGTCCGCTGCATCAGCAGGTTAAAGCCCTGAAAGATCATCGTGATGTCGTGACGGACTTCCCGGAGTTCCTTCTCGGACAAGGTGCCCAGATCCACGCCGTCGATCTCCACCGTTCCTTTGGTGGGTCTCTCCAGCATGTTGATGCATCTTACTAACGTACTTTTCCCGGCGCCGGACATCCCGATGATCCCGTAGATGTCCCCGTCGGGAACCGTCAGCGATATATCTTTCAGCGCTGTGACTGTGCCTTCAGCGGTCTGAAACTCTTTGGTTAAATTCTTGATCTCGATCATAGCATTTCCTTTAAGAGACATAAGACTGGAGACTTAAGACTTTCGATGCCCTCCGGGCACCTCTGCCTTTCTTCGTAGTCCCCAGTCTTCTACCTTTACTCTTCAGTTCGCCTATCGTCTTTCTTCACATAGACTACTATAGACTTAAGACTTTAGTCTTCAGACTCTTACTGGCCGATAACGTCCAGGCTGGTCTGCTTGCCGCCGTAGATGCCCATGGGTTCTACATGGATCGGAACTACAGATACCAGGTGTGTGCCGTTTTCAGCATTGAAGTCTTCCAGGTACGGAATGTGCTGGAAATAGTTCGCATTCAGTGTGCCGTCATCTACTACATTGTTCGGAACCACGTAGTCGGTGTATTCCTGGATGTCCAGAGTGATGTCTTTCTCAGCCAGGATATCCTTGGCAACGGCTAAGATCTCAGCATGCGGTGTCGGGGAAGCTGCCACGGTGATGGTGGTGCCTGCCAGTGCATCATAGTCCAGATCCGGGTCAAAACCGTCTGTCGGGTTTTCCACGATGGAGATGACTGCACCGTTGTACTTGTCAGCGATGAAGTCAGCGACCTGCTGGCTGGTCAGTGCAGCTGCCAGAGCCTTCGCCCAATCTGTATCTTCATTCCCTTCTTTGACGACCAGGATGTTGCCATAGGGGGAGGAGGAACCTTCTAACTGAAGTGCATCAGCAGAGGGATCGATTCCCGCTTCCAGCGCATAGTTCGCATTGATGATACCAAAGTCCACGTCCTTCAGAACGTTGGGGACCTGAGCCGCTTCGACTTCGCTGAATTCGATGCCGTAGGGGTTGTCAGTGATATCAGCTACGGTAGCGGTGATGCCGGCATCCGGATCCAGGGTGATGTAACCCATGTCCTGCAGCAGCAGCAGTGCCCGTGCTTCATTGGTGGTATCGTTCGGTACGGCGATGGTGATCGCGCCGCCGGATGCTGCGCTGTCGTCGCTGCCGCCGCAGCCGCCCAGTGCGAAGCAAGTCGCGAAGATCATCACGGTGATCAGTAAAAGGGAAATAACTTTTTTCATGATAATCGTCTCCTTTCTCAAAAACAATGTTGCTCTCTTTAGCCTTTCTATTATACTACTAAACCGACAGGTTCATCAAGAGAATCTTTTCCGAACCGGGCGTCTAAAGGGATTATTCCGTAAATAATGCGGTGGAATAGTACCGGTCGCCGCTGTCCGGCAGGAGGGCCACGATGGTCTTCCCTTTATTTTCCGGCTTTTTCGCCAGTTCGATGGCGCCGTGAAGAGCTGCTCCGGAGGAGATCCCCACGGAAATTCCTTCGGTCTTCGCCAGCAGCTTTGCCGCTGCGAAGGCGTCGTCATTGGCTGCCTTGAAGACTTCGTCGTAAACACCGGTATTCAGCACATCCGGCACGAAACCGGCCCCGATCCCCTGGATCTTATGGCCGCCGGCTCTGCCTTCCGACAGCACCGGGGAATCTTCCGGTTCCAGGGCCACGATCTTCACTTCCGGTTTCTGTTCTTTCAGGTATTCTCCCACGCCGGTGAGGGTCCCGCCGGTGCCGACGCCGGCAATGAAAATGTCTACGGCCCCATCCGTGTCCTTCCAGATCTCCGGACCGGTGGTGGCTTTATGGATGGCCGGGTTTGCGGGGTTGATGAACTGTCCGGGGATGAAGCTGCCCGGGGTCTGGGCCGCCAGTTCTTCAGCTTTCGCGATGGCTCCCTTCATTCCCTTGGCCCCTTCCGTCAGGACGATCTCCGCGCCGTAAGCCTTCAGGATGTTCCTTCTTTCCACGCTCATGGTCTCCGGCATGGTGAGGATGATCTTATAGCCCTTGGCAGCAGCGATGGCGGCCAGGCCGATGCCGGTGTTGCCGGAGGTGGGTTCGATGATGACGGATCCTTCTTTTAACAGGCCCTTTTCTTCCGCATCTTCGATCATGGCTTTCGCGATCCGATCTTTGACGCTGCCGGCAGGGTTGAAGTATTCCAGTTTGACCAGCAGGGTCGCTTCCAGGCCCAGGGCCTTTTCGATATTGGTGACTTCCACCAACGGGGTGTTACCGATCAATCCTAATGTTCCTTTGTAGATGTTTGACATTGTTTTTACCTTCTTTCTTCATTTTTGCTTTTTTGATTCGCTCGCAGCGGCCGGAGAAAGCATCTCGGGGCACGCTTTCGCTATGTGTTCGCTCGCAGCGGCACTAAGCTCTGCCTTCGCTCCTTCGGAGCTCGCCAATCGCTAAGGGCCGGCGGCTCAACAATGCCCCTGCGACGCTTCCCCCGTCTGCTATTCGAACGAATCCTTCAAGTGGGAGAGTTTTCTTGCGGGCTGCCTGCAGGCGAGCAATAGTTCCTCAGAGGAAAGGCGCTCGTAGAAGTCGGACCATTCAAGGCGATTTAGCCCCGTCCAAAGGCGCCGATTCCGGCGAGGAAGCTATTGTCGCCCCCCGCAGCCCGGGCTTTGCAATAGCATTATTTGATCGCCGCAAACCCTTTCTCCAGGTCCGCGAGGATATCATCGATGTGTTCGGTGCCGATGGAGAGCCGGATGGTGCTTTGGGTGATGCCCTGATCCAGCAGCTCTTCTTCGGTGAGCTGGGAGTGGGTGGTGGTGGCCGGGTGGATCACCAGGCTCTTCACGTCCGCCACATTGGCCAGCAGGGAGAAGATCTCCAGGTGGTCGATGAAG
>CADBSL010000162.1 GCA_902797345.1 uncultured Eubacteriales bacterium | reverse complement strand
TTCGTTCCAGGGATCTTCCAGGTTCCCGCCCTCATGGCTGATGTGCAGGATGTTCTGGTCTCTGCTGTAGATCTTTTCCTTGGACTGTGCGATCGGAATATTGTGCTTTTCTGCATACTCGATCAGAGCTTCTCTGGACTGCAGGTCCCAGAACCGCCAGGGAGCGATGATCTTCAGGGACGGATCCATAGCGTGGATCGTGGTTTCGAACCGCACCTGGTCGTTGCCCTTGCCGGTAGCGCCGTGAGCGATGGCTTCTGCCCCTTCTTTCTGGGCGATCTCCACCAGTTTCTTGGCGATCAGCGGACGGGCATAAGAGGTGCCCAGCAGATAATCTTCATAAGTAGCGCCGGCTTTCAGGCCCGGGAAGTAATAATCGGTGATGAATTCTTCCTTCACATCCACGATGTAGCACTTGGCTGCACCGGTTGCATATGCCTTCTTTTCCACCGCTTCAAAATCATCTTCCTGTCCGACGTCCACACAGACAGCGATCACATCGTAATCATATTCTACCTTCAGCCAGGTCAGGATGACCGACGTATCCAGTCCACCGGAATACGCCAGAACGACTTTTTTCTTTTCCATTATATAGTTCCTCCGTTTCAAATTCATATCAACAGTTCTATTATACCGATTCTTTGGTAAAATGCAACCGCCATTTTGCATATTTATGCATAAAATATTAATAATTATGCTTCTTTATTCAGGTAATCCATCAATACTCCGTACCGGTCGATCTCTTCCTGCAGCACCAGATTGTAGAAAGGGATCCCATCATTTCGGTTGATGTAGCTGCTGATTCCCCGGCGGTACTGCTCGTGGTCCATGGTAAAGGTGATGGGCACCAGCCCCGCCGCCATCAGTTCGAAATTCATCATCGCCCGGGCGGTGGCTTCATTGGCGTCATCAAAAGGATATACCCGAAGCACCTCGTTGTGGATCAGGCAGGCACGCTGCACCGGGTTCAGGTCCCGGTACGCCACATTGTAGCGGTGGATGATCTTGTCCATCCCGGCGTCGATGCTGTCCGGCGCCGCCGGGGTGATGTGGAATTCATTCAGCACCGTACTGCGTTTTCGGTAGACCGCCTCTCCGGCCTCGCCGGTGCATAATATGCAGTTCACCTGCTCCACCAGTTTCCGGTCCACCTTGTCCTTTAATGGAAGGACACCCTGGACGTAACGGGTCATTTCCGCATAATTCTGGATCCGGATGTGGTCCTCCAGAGACCGGTTGCCCACCGATCCTCCTTTCAGCATCACCTGGATCTCTTCCGGGGTCAGCGGATCCCGATCCGGGTCCTGCGCCACATCGAAGGCGTAGGAAGACTGGATCCATTGCAAACGTGAGACCGCGTCGATCTTACGCTGCAGATCCGGATCGCCGCCGATGCGTGCGTCCAGCATCTCTTTTGCTTCCATCAGATTCAATTCAGTCTCACCTCCGATATCTACAGATTTTCTTCCAGGGCCGTTTGGATCTGTGCCGGATCATTCGAAGCCACCGCTTCACGGATATCCGCCGGATCCTCGTCCCGAAGGGACTTCTTCAGCATTCCCGCCGCGGTCACTTCCTCGCCGGCCTGAGCGGCCCGCTCCAAATCGATGAACCCGATCCGGCCCTGGCCTTCATACCACTTGCCGTATTCGATGAGGGGATCCTGCACCGGGATCTTCACCATTCCCTTGAATTTCTTCTTGACTTCCTCTGTGGACATGAACCGGGTCTTCTTCCCGTCTTCGCCCTTCGCCGCTTCTCCTACGTTTTCCCGTTCCAGGAAGATCACGTCCACCGGCTCGTTCAGTGTGAACTGACCAAAGTTCAAAATATCCGCATCATTCAGGCCTTCGATGATGGTGGCCTGGATCCGCGTCGGCTTCATGCCCAGCCGCACCCCGGCTTCCAATGCGTCCATGGTCTCGTCGATGGGCGCTCCGCCGGTGATGTAGATGAATTTTTCTTCTGAATAGGTGTCCAAAAGCACGTCCACGCTGTCCAGCCCGGCTTCCTTCAAGTCCTTGGCTTTGCCCGGGAACAGGGTGCCGTTCGTGGTCATGGACAGCCGTTCGATGCCCTCCACTTCCCGGACCGCCTTCACCAGGTCTAAGATCCGGGAGTGTTCCATGGGTTCTCCCCCGGTGAGCCGAATCCTCTTATACCCGGCAGCCACAGCCGCCTTCGCCACCGCCACCGCCGTGTCGATGCTCATCTCCGTCTTATTCTCTGCGAACAGATCCGGTGCATACAGTCTGGGGAATTTATTCTTTGTGGTCACCTGGATCCTGAGTTCTCTGTTGTCTTCCATTTCTCGCTATTCTCCTTGCTCGTTTTCTTCAATGGGCTCGATATTGGTCATGGGTTCGAAGTATTCAATGATCCGGATCATCGGCCCGATGATCTGGATTTTGTCCATGGGCACCACCGCATCCTGGGGGGATTTCACCAGGTCTCCCGGGTGTACCGGGAAAAAGTCTTCGTATACATTCAGAACGATGGGGTAATCCTCCGTGGCCTTTACCAGTTCCTTAGAAGGAACCGCCACCCCTCTGATCTTTGATTTTCCGATAATGATCTCCGGTTCTTTCGCCTCTTCTTCAGCTTCCGGGGACTCTCCTTCCGGCTCTATTGTCGTTTCTTCCACGATGATTTCTTCTTCCACCACCACTTCTTCAACGATTTCTTCCGGATTCTTGTTTTCCTTTTCCATAGGGTCCTCCTGTAAAGATATATCTATTTATTATACACCAAACCGCTGGGAATGAAAAGAGTCAATGGGGACGGTTCTTTTTGAGGCATCGCCCGCCATTCTTCCTGCCTCCCCCTGGGGGGGAAGTAAGAGCTGCGAGCTGGGGGCGAGGGTACCACCATTCTCCTTGCCTCCCCCCTGGGGGGGAGGTGGACGCGAAGCGGACGGAGAGGGGGCACGCAAGACATTGTTGAGGGAAGGTGCCGGGTTTGGTATAATTGAATCGGAAGCGAGAAGCTATACGCTAAGAGCTTTTGCCTCTCCCCTCTGGGGAGAGGTGCCCCGAAGGGGCGGAGAGGGGGAGCATAAAATGAACAGAAAACTCCATATTCTTGGTATCCTGGCCCTGATCATACTCCTGATCACCGGCTGTTCTTCTATGCCTGCCCCGATCCCGGAGCCGGACAACACCGCCGTGGATACTGGAGAACGACTTTCCCTGGCGGATGGCACTCCGGTGGAAATATGGGAGACGGATACCGTCACACAATACCGAACGACAGAGGGGATCGTCTTTCTGGAAGCGGACCGGCCGGCAGTTCTGGAGGAACTCCCCAAGGGCCGGTTTTACCCGGATCCGGTCCGGCCGGGACAGGATTTCGGTTTTTCAAAACTGACGCCTGAAGTGCAGGACGCTATCCGGTCCCACTACGAAAAACGAAAATCCCATTTCAATTTGGATAAACAGTTATCCAAAGCCTGGAACATCTACTCCAAATATGGACAGGATCCGGGCTATCACCCCTTCCACATCACCTGGCGGTACTACCCCTGTGCCGAAGGGGAAAATATCCTTTACGTCATGACAGAAGAGGAAACCATCCGGGACGAATGGTCCACCGACACCATGCAGGTCACCACGGCCTTTGACAAAGCCACCGGAGAAGTGATCCACCCACAGGATCTTTTCACCTGCAGTAAGGAGGAACTGGCGGAATATATGATCCACCGTTCCGGGCTGTCCAACGAAGAGAAAATGCAAGACCTGATCGACCGGTTCAGTCTCCAGTACCTGGTGATCTATCCCGGGCAAGTGTACCTCTGGTACCCGGAAGGGACCCTGCCGGACCAGACTCCGGCCAAATACTGGCTCACCTTTGACGAAGACTCTGGAATCATGGACCTGTTCCAGCCCTGGGCCCGGCCCGATCCGCCGAAGACTAACTAGAATAGTATCCCACTAAATATCATCGACCCCGTCCGATGGACAGGGTCGCTTTTTACACGCTATTTCAATTTTTCGCAGAACGCCTGGATCTTCTGTTCGTTGGCCTCGCTGGGCTTGTCCTTCGGATCGATGAGGATGAGCTCCGCCTCCAGTTTATCCGCACCGACAGCGGCCAGGAGCTTTCCAAATGCCTTTTCCGCCCCGGCTCCGCTCTGGCAGGCGAAGGCCGCCAGGGATTTTCCGCTCAGGTCATTTTCCTTCAAAAAGGTCCGGATCGGCGGCGTCACATTCCCGGCCCATACCGGGAACCCGAGGATCACCCTTTCATAGGCGGTTCCATCAAACTCGTAGGGTTCCAGCTCCGGGGTCTCCGCCATGACGGCGCTCTTCCCGCCCCACAGGAACTTCCGGAAACCGCTGTCCGGGTACGCCTTCTTCGGCTCGATCCGCAGCAGATCCGCGCCCAGTTCTTCGGCGACCTTTTGCGCCGCGTATTCCGTGTTTCCTCCCATGGAGTAATATACAATAATCGTTTTCATTTCGTTTCTCCTTCAGTATATGATTTCATATGATTTCGCCGTACCGGACGATCTGCCCAGGCCAGGTATTCCCCGGGTTTCACCCAGGCGTTATGTTGTATGATATGGATCTTCATCCTTTCCTCCGCTATTATCTTTTCTGCTTCGTAATTCCCCCAGCATCGCGCCCCCTATGATCAATACCGCACCGACGATCTGGACTGGCGTCATGATCTCCTGAAGGAAGATGGCCGAGAAGAATAATGCCGAAACCGGATCCAGGTAGCTGATCAGTGCAACCGATTGACCGGATAGCTTTTGCAATCCGGAAAAATACAACAGATAAGCCAGCCCGGTATTGATAAAACCGATTGCGGCGATATAAGGGATATCACTTCCCGTCATATGAGGAAGCCCCGAAGTGCACAAAACATACAGTAAAACGACTACGAAGGCTGTATCCAGCTCGATCGCCGCCGTCTGCATTCTATCATTTTTAATACCTTTTCACAACCCCGGTTCAGAGGAGAAATAGAAAACCGCTAAAATCATTGAAATCCCAACGATCTTAGCGGCTATTCCCTGGTACACCCGGCAGGAGTCGAACCTGTGGCCTTCAGAGTCGGAGTCTGACGCTCTATCCAGCTGAGCTACGGGTGCTCGTTTTACGTCCGAATTAGATTCTAACAGACTTCGTTTCAAAAATCAATGACCAGTTTGAAGAATTTCGTAAAATATAGGGGCGGTGTGCACCGCCCCTAGCGTCCGTTTACCTCTTTCTTCTGGCCAGCAGCAATACTACTGCCACGATGATCGCCAGGATCACCAGGGCGATGATGGCCAGAGTGAAGGTGTTTGTATTCGTGGAAGCGGGTGCGGCCTCTTCTTCATCCGCCGTGGTTCCCGCAGGAGAAGCATCGTCTGCCACGGTATCCGTATCGGAGGGTTCCGGTTCCTGCACCGCCGGGTCTTTCGCAGGCTCGGTCTGGGCTGAAGCCGCCTGATCCGAAGAGGTCACCGCCGCCGAAGTCACAGCGGTCTGACCCAGGAAGATCCAGCCTTTCAGACCATTGTAGGTGGTGTATCCCCACTCCTTACCGTTATCGGCCTTGGCGGTTTCCGAGATATGGAGCACCGTCCCGTTGGGGATCAGGCTGCTCTGCAGCTTGTCATAGGCCGCGCCGGGGCCGGATCGGATGTTCACTCCGCCGTCCGGCGCCTTCACCTCCACGTTATAGTTCACCGACACCGGCGCTGAAGCCGCGGTGTTGGAACTGCTCGAAGAAGGCTTCGAAGCACTGACCTTCTTGGTCTGGCTGAGGATGACCCAGCCCTCGTAACCGGCGTACTGCGTATACCCCCACTCCTTACCGTTATCGGCCTTCGCCACCTGCCGGATATGGAGCACCGTCCCATTGGGGATCATCCCCTCCAGGATCTTATCGTACTTGACGCCGGCTCCATAGCGGAGATTCACCCCGCCGTCGGGCGCGGAAACCGTCACATCATAATCCACGCTGTAGGCTGTGTTCCAAAAGTCCTCCACCGCCGCGTCTGCGTAGACCTGCACCGGCAGAGCGATCACCATCAACCCCGCCAGCAGCACTCCCACCAGCAGACAGGATCGTACTTTTTGCTTCCAAACCATCCTCATTTTCTTACCTCCGTTCTCATTCATATTATATATTATACCATAAACACTATGCATCGCCTAGGAAAGAACGAGTTCCAAGAGTTCTCCCGCTCCATATGAACCGGCATTCAGTATCAAAGACAAAGCCACCGCCGCCCTGCCTGGCCGGATCCTCCCCAGACGACCCGCAACCGTGCACGCCGGGATTTGATCCCAATCCAGCCACCGAGAGTAAATGAACGCCTCCGTCAACACCGCCGCCGTTTCCAATCCGATCAGGACCCAGCCCCTGCCGGAAGGTCCGACAAACCGGGAGCCCAGCAGGCTCAGGTAGATCACCGCCGGGTTGGTCAACAGGTTCACCAGCACCACCAGGCTTTGATCCTTTCGTGTCCGAAGCCCCAGCACCCAGGCCAGGAAACACTCTGCTGCAAGGGTCACGGCCAGGGAGAGCAGAAAAATACGTATCCAGATCATATTACTCCCTCCTGTCCCGTGCAGAAATCACTTTCCGCCCGGCCCACAGACCCAATGCGATGAACACGGCCGAAAGGACGACTACCACCGGCAAAGGACCCGGGCTCCCCTTTTCCATGGATCCCACTGCCACCAACAGAGAAGGCACCGTACCCAGGAACAGCATCAGCGTCGTCATCCCAAAGGCGGTACCGGGGAGCTCTTCCATCAGATCCGCCAGGGCTGTCAGCGTGATGGGCATGGTCATGTTGAACAGAAAGACCGCGATGATCCCTGCAGCCGGATGTTCCATCGCCACCGCAAACAGGACCGCCGCCCCCAGCAGGCTGGCTAAAGCAGTCTTCATCCACCCGACCCGATCGCCGATGACGCCGCCCAGCATCTTCCCCAGGACGATGCCCAGGGTGAACGACAACCCCAATAGCGGTGCAGACCGCCAGGAAAAGGACATGATCGTGCCGGCGTAAGACCTCAGCAGCACTGTGAGCAAAAGTCCCGAGACAGCGATCAACATCAACGCCGACAACGGGCCGGCAGCGGAACGATTTCTCTGCGGGCTCTCTTCTTTCGTATTTTCTCCTTCAGAACCTGCAAAGGTCCTCCCCGCCCGGGCCAGACAGATCGCACAGATCAGCATCACCAGGATCCCGGCAGCCGCTCCCAGGGCAAACGGCCCCAGCCGGGAAGCCAGGATCGACCCCAGATACACCCCGAAAGCCCCGGTGGACACATAGACTCCCGGCATTGCCGCCCTTCCCTGGCTCCGCCGGAGCACCGCGATCCCGCACCCCACATGGAAGCAGGAATTCCCGACCCCCGCGATCAGGGCGATCAGAATCGGCAGGGCTGCTCCAACAGGGCTCCCGGAGAACAGGAGTTCCCCGCCGGTCCCGGTGCCTCCGGCAAGAGGCACTGCCCCGATCCATGCCGTCCCATAAGCGGCCGCAATCAGGACACACCCCATCGCCGCCAGATTCCAGGAGGCTCCCAGCCGGTCTCCCAGGGCTCCGATGGGAAGCTGGAAAGCAAAGGCGAACATGTTATAGATCATCACGACCCAGACCCAATCCATCCGGTCCCCGCACAAGGGGATCAGAAATGCCGTCACCAGAAAGATGCAGGCCAGGTCCACCAGGAAATGGATGGTTGCTGAGATCTCTACTGTTTTCCGAGCCGTCAGCCGCTCCTTCATATTCGCTCCTCCTCTCCGATCCTTTCCTATCTTTGTTCTATTCTATCGTAAAACGCCCTCCGGATTCAACCATCGGCGGACGATTTCCCTATTCCTTCCGATTTGTCCGACGTCTTCGGCACAGGATCTCATTCTCCGGGGCCCCAACTCCCATCAGTCCAAAGGACACTGGCGGACAAATGAGTGATTTTCTCGGATTTGTCCGATTTCTGCCTCCGCCCCACGACGATCTGCACCGCGAAAAAAATGAAACAGTCTCGTAATCTCTCTGTTCTTGACTTCTTCCCCCGGGGGTACTAAACTGAAGTCACCAAAGAAAGTGTAAAGGAGGTCACTCTTATGAAAGATATCAAGACCCTTGCCCGGGAATCCATCGAAGATCAGATCCGGGCCTTTATGAAAAGCCGGCCCGTGTGCCTTTTATTCGCGGAACACAAGGTCATCCTTTCCGCCAACGAAAAGAACTTCCCCGCTCTGGAGGAAAACCGGCCCTACTTTGAAGAAAAGTATAAACAGTACGATATGAATTGGGAAACGGACAACACTCTGGAAGACGGAACGTTTTCATTTAAAGTGAACGACTAAACAACATGAACACACTGATTTTTACCATTCTGGCGGCGGTGACCCTGGTTTTCTCCGGCACCGTTGCCGGCTACATCACGAATAAGTATGCCGTCCGCTGGCTGTTCAAACCCGTCAGACTCTTCGGCAGACAGATCTTCGACGTCAGCATCCTCAGCACCGAGGAAAAACAGCAGGCCTTCATCGACAGCCTCAGCGACTGCGTGGAGACCCGGATCCTGACGAACGACGTCCTGAAAAAAGAGCTGGTCAATGATACCATGCGAAAGCATGTGGAAGATATCGTGGACCGGTTCCTGACGGAGGACCTTCCGGAGACCTTCCGGCAGGTGCGCCTGTCGGAACTGAAGGGCTTCGAAGAAACAGAAAAGGGCTTCCGTCGCTTTGGGGAGGAAATGCTGGCCCAACACACGGAGGAGCTCCTGCATCATGTCCTGACGGAAATCAAAGTATCGGACTATCTGACGGAAGGACAGGTCCGACTGGCTACCGATAACCTCTATGGAGCCCTGAAGGACGCTTACAAAAACAGCTATGCCATCCACGACAAGGGCAAGAGGATCCTGAGGGAACTGGGTTTTTCTGCTATGTTCCACTCGGACGGACGAAAAGTCCTTCGCCATTTCGCCTCCCGGTATCTGGGCGGTCAGGATCAGGTGTCTCCGGATTTCACGACCCTGTCACTGCCGGAGGAAATGATCCCGGAGGTACAGGAAAAGATCGCCGAGAACGTGGAAGAGCGGATCCGGGAAAAATCCCTGGCGGATTACCTGACCCCGGAGCAGCAGCATCGACTGGCAGAAGTGCTGCAGGAAGAACTGAAAAAACAATACGACAAGCATTCCGATAAACTGTATCGGGAGAACCTGGAATCTCTGATCGACGGCATCGGCAAGAGCCGCCGGGTCCGGAAAGGTGCTTCCGATATCCTCTATGACTATGTGACCCGGAACCTCCACAAACTGCTGAACGGCAAAATCAAAAGCACTGTCAGCATGGCGCTGGGGAGATTGGACCCGGAACAGCTCTGCGACGTGGCAGAAATGCTGCTGAGGGGAGAACTGAAGTACCTGTCCTATTTCGGGGCGGTGCTGGGCTTTCTCATCAGCATCCCGGCCCTGTTCCTGACCCTGGGGAGTTTCCACCCCACCGGGTTCCCGGGCAGTCCCCTGATGCTGGTCTTTCTGGCGGCATTGATGGCTTTTATCGGGGTCATCACCAATGTGATCGCCATCCGGATGTTCTTCCGGCCTTATAAGCCCATCAAAACCCTGGCCAAAAGCCGTCGGCTGAAGGTCTTCTCCCAGGGATTGATCCTGCAGAACCAACAGCGGTTCGCGGATAAGCTGGGAGATTATATCGGCAGTGAACTGCTGACAGAAACCAATATCACCAATATGTTCCGGGCCAACCGGGGTCTCTTCACGGACGTGCTCCGAAAGGGCGCCCTCTCCTATGTGGGCGACTATTTCCAGAGCGAGCGCAATCGAAGCAAGATCGCTTCGAAGCTGTCCGCGCTGATCTTCAACGCCATGGCGGACAACTCTGACATGCTGGCGGAAAAGATCGTGACCTTCGTCGTGAACCGGGATATGGGTTCTTTTATCGACCTGAACCAGGTGGATACCGCCCTGAAGGTCAAGAACGCCTATTATAATCTTCTGGATCGGTTTACGGAACCGGGACTGGTCCCCATCGAAGACACCGAGAGCAATGCCTTCATGCTTCGGACCGCCGCCGGACTCATCAAAAACAGTCCGAAACTGACGGAAAACGTCTGGGATCTTTTTGAGACCTTCTACGTGACCCGGCTCAGCGACACGAACCTGGGAGAATACATTTCTCCGCCGCTTTTGACCCGTTCGGTGGAACAGACTCTGACGGGGATCGTCCAAAACGACGCCGCCTTCCACAGCTTCCGGAGTACCCTTTACGACTGTATCCGGACCCTGGCGGATAACATGGGGCTGATCTTCGACGAGTCCTTCGCAGATGCAGCGGCTCACCGGATCTCTCTGGCGGCCTTCGAGACCTTTATGAGCGAGGTCCCCTCGCTGCTGGAGGACATCCACTTCGCGGAGATCACCAAGGAGAAAGTCTCCTCCCTGGAACCGGCGGAGATCGAAGGCATCGTCCGCTCCTTCGCGGATCCTGTCTTCCGCAAACTCTACGCCCTGGGGTGCATTGGTGCCGTCTTTGGCCTCAACACCTATCTGGCGTTTGTCTTCCTGATCGTCGATAAGATCAGAGATCACTGACTGTCAAACCGGAAATTCACTCGGTGCATCCGGAGCAAACATCTCGGGACACGCTCTCGCTATGGATTCGCTCGCAGCGGTACATCCGTTCCCCCGTCGCCTTCGGCTCGGGCTCACGGTGGACCGGCGGCTCACCAATGTCCCTGCGATGTTTCTCCTCCTGCCCCTGGCGTGATTTTCCTTCATCTTAGAACAATCATGAGGGCTGCCTGTAGGCGAGCAATAGTTCCTCGGAGCGAAAGGCGCTCGTAGAAGTTGGACCATTCAAGGCGATCCAGCCCCGTAAAAAGCGCCGATTCCGGAGAGGAAGCTATTGTCGCCCCCTGCAGCCCGGAGTCAATACTATAGAACATTAAGGAGAGACAAATGCTCAAATTCATTTCATGGAACGTCAACGGCATCCGTGCCTGCGTCACCAAAGGCTTCCTGGACTACTTCAACGAAGCCGACGCCGACTTCTTCTGCCTCCAGGAGACCAAGCTCCAGGCCGGCCAGATCGATCTGGACCTGCCGGGCTACCACCAATACTGGAACTACGCGGAAAAGAAAGGCTACTCCGGCACCGCCATTTTTGCAAAAAAAGAACCCCTGAATGCCTCCTACGGCATCGGGGTGGAAGAACACGACCACGAAGGCCGCGTCATCACGCTGGAATATGAAGATTTTTATCTGGTGACCTGCTATACCCCCAACTCCCAGAACGAGCTGGCCCGGCTGGATTACCGGATGACCTGGGAAGACGCCTTCCTGGATCACCTGAAAAAACTGGATGAGAAAAAACCGGTGATCTTCTGCGGGGATCTGAACGTAGCCCACAAAGAGATCGACCTGAAAAACCCGAAGACCAACCGCCGCAACGCCGGCTTCACCGACGAAGAGCGGGATAAATTCACCCGCCTCCTGGAATCCGGCTTCACCGATACCTTCCGGCACTTCTACCCGGATGCGGAAGGGATCTATTCCTGGTGGTCCTATCGGTTCCGGGCCCGGGAAAAGAACGCCGGGTGGCGGATCGACTATTTCTGCGTTTCCGACCGGCTGAAAGACCGTCTGGCCTCCGCCGCCATCCACACAGAAGTCTTCGGTTCCGATCACTGCCCCGTGGAAGTAGTCCTGGACATGTGATACCCCGAATCCAGCATAAACCGGCAGAGAAGCCCCGCCACGCCCCATTGGCAACGGTGCAGGCACTCTGCCGTTTTTTCTACGGAACGAAAGCGCATGCATTCCTCTGCCGCGTTGGCAGCCAGAGATGAAAAATAGACGCAGATCCCTCTGATCCGGGAATCCGTCATGTATTTGATGTCCGAAAGCTCCACCTTGTCCAGCAGGTATTCGGGACGCCAGTTCTGCCGGACCCACTGTTCGTAGCTGTGGTGCGGTTCCCCGGTGATCAGCGCCGCATGAGGCGGCGAATTGATGTCTTCCATGAAATGCATGGCCATTCCCAGCTCCACCATCGCCTTCCGACGGTTCCCGGAGGAATAGGTATACACCGCATTGACGTAATGCATCTCAAAATTCGTGAAGGCCGTGTTGGTGGTCCGCCCGTCCTTGCTCTTCAGCAGCGGGGAGCAGTAATGCCCCACAAAGGTCCCCATATCCGTTTCATAAAAGTCCGGTTTCACGCTCCCCCACAGCAGGTACACTTTTTCGCTGAGGGAGAAATGGTGCCCCGGGTACTCCTTGTGTTTCTGGGTGAAGTCCGTGAACAGCTTGATCCCACGGCTGGTGATCTTGATATGGACGTTCTTCCGATTGCTGGCGATGTAGCGGACCAGCGTTGGGAAGTCCTCGTCCGGCACCCGGCTGACCCGCCTGTCCACGTGCTTTTGGAATGCATTGGGGGTCCGGTGCTTACCGGCGGAACGTTTTCGTAAATAGAGCAGTATGCATAAAATCGCTGTCCCGATCAGGACAGCTGCTAATATCATTTTCCACATTTTGTTATCCTGTATCCAAGTGTCTTGCGGTGATCCTCACCGCACTTCTATTTTATCACAAATAAACCGAAAGGTCTTTTCGTTAAACCCAAAAAACCCGAAAAACATCCTATATTCTTTGAAAAATATCTTTTATTTGACAAATTTATTTTGCTCATATATACTTAAGCTAACTCTCGGAACAATTTGGAGGTACCATTATGAATTTACTGACTGAAACTCAGGCGAAAGTAATGGGAACGATCTGGGAGGCTGGCCGGCCGGTCAAGCGCAGTGAGATCCAACAACTGCTCACAGACAAGGAATGGAAGACTCCGACACTGAACACATTTCTTGCCAAATTAGTACAACTAGGATTTTTACGGATCGAACATGACCGGAAGGACTATGTGTACCATGTTCTTGTTTCCAGAAAAGACTATCTCGCTTACGAGACAGAACAAAGATTGAAAAAACTGTATGGCGACTCTATCACGGATTTCCTTGAAGCCTTTTGTCCTGTCGGAGAAACTTCAAAAGATAACATCAAAGAAATCGAAGCCCACCTGAAAAAGCTGAAAGGCAAAAAATAATACATTGTTTTCAGTCAAATCTAACTTCGTATATCATTCTGAGAGCAACAGGGGACTGTATCCACAGCCCCCTGTTGTATTTTTTGTATTCTATTACACTTTCCGGGAATCGCTGTTATACATTTCCCGGGCCTGGGCTTTTTTCCGTTTGCGCCGGATATTAGTGGCCAGGATCACGATGATGGAGACCACCACGAAGGCCGGCATCACCCAGGTATTATAGCTCTGGTCGTCCGCCAGGATCTCCGTCCACAGTGCATCCATGTAGAGATTCGTCTCTTCGCTGAGGTTGATGAAGGACTTGTCGTTGGCCAGGTCCTCCTGGTCCGGATACATGTACGGAGCTTCCACGATTTCCTCGTCCAACAGCTCTTTGGCCGCCAGGTTCGGTGTGGAATACATGATGTACTCCGCGTTGTCCGCCGCCACCTGAGGCTCGTTCAGGAAGTTGATGTACATTTCCGCAGCTTCCTTGTTGAGCGCATCTGCCGGGATACAGGCCGCATCCACGAAGATCTCCGTGGAATCCGGTACGAACAGCCCCAAATCTTCATTGATCTCCAGCATCAGGTAGTAATCCCCCACGTAATAGGCCGCCACAGCTGCCTCTCCGTTTTGCATCTTATCGAAGACCTGGTCCATAACGTAGGCCTGTACCAGAGGTTTCTGCTCCTTTAGGAGGTCCGCCGCTTCGTCCAGTTCCTTCTTATTCTCTGTGTTGATGTCATACCCCAGTTCCATCAGCGCCACTCCGAAGGCATCCCGGGAATTCTTGAACATCAGGATCTGTCCATCCAGAGCCGGATCCCAGAGGATGTCCCATCCGGTCACCCCGCCCTTGACTTTGTTCTTGTTATAGATGATCGCCACCCGGCTCCAGGCGTAGGGCACGGAGTACTTCTGCTCCGGGTCATATTCCGGGTGCAGAAGACCGGGATCGATGTATTTCATGTTGGGGATGTTGTCGAAATCCAGTTCCTGGATCAGTCCCTCCTGCAAAAGACGGGACACCATGTAGTCCGACGGAAAGATCACATCATAGGAATTGGCCCCGCTCTTCAGTTTTGCATACATGGCCTCGCAGGTCTCGTAATTCAGATAATTGACCTTGATCCCCGTGAGCTTCTCGAATTCCTTGTTGATGTCCATCAACCCGTCATTCCCGTCTGCCAGGTACTCTCCCCAATTGTAAACATTGATCTCGACCTTTTGTCCTTTGAACCGGCTGTAATAGTCCAGGTCATATCCCGGATCCTCTTCCGCTCCGAACACCGGAAACATCGGCGCCGCCAGACACAGGATCGTCCACACCACAAAAAAGGCTGTGGCCACGCGGCAGAAGCCTCTCCATCGTAAAGTCCTCATCTGCTCACCTCCTGCAGGGCAAGCCGTCTGGCTTTTTTGCGTTTTTCAATGTTCCTCCGCTCGTACAGGTTCACCACCACCAGCACGAAAAGCACCACTCCGAAGAGGATGGTGGAGATGGCGTTGATCTCCGGGCTCACCCGCTTCTTGGTCATGGAATAGATGAGTACCGACAGGGTCTGGTGCCGGGCTCCGGTAGTGAAATAGGACACCACGAAGTCATCCAGCGAGAAGGTCAGAGCCATCAGGAACCCCGATACGATGCCGGGCTTGATCTCATGGATGATGACCTTCCGGAAGGCCTGCCAGTGATTGCACCCCAGATCCATGGCCGCATCCATCAGCGAACCGTCCATCTGCCGCAGCTTCGGCAGGACGCTGAGGATCACGTAGGGCACGTTGAAGGTGATGTGGGCGATGATCAGGGTGATCCACCCGAACTGGAAGGGGATCCCCACCGCGTTCAGGATGTTCTTCGCCACCACGAAGAGCAGCATGAAGGATACCCCCACGATGATCTCCGGGTTGATGATCGGAAGGTAGGTCATAGACATCACCGTGCTTCTGAGCCGCCCCTCCATGTTGTTGATGCCGATGGCGGCGGCGGTGCCCATGATGGTGGCCACGGTGGCCGCCACGAAGGCTACCACCAGGGTCGTAAACAGGGCGTCCAGCACCTGAGCATCGCTGAAGAGCTGGACATACCACTTCCCGGTGAAGCCCGTGAAGGTCCGGCCCTTGGAATTATTGAATGAAAACAGTATCAATACGAATATGGGCGCGTACAGGAAAGTGAGAAACACGCCCAGGTAAGTCTTTGCCCAGGTCTTCATAGCAGTTTCTCCTCCAAATCATCGTCGTCCAAAAATCCCGACACGCTCATGATCAGTAATACTAACAACATCAGCACAAAGGAGATCGCCGACCCCAGGTTCGGGTTGTAGGCATTCCCCAGGAACTGCAGTTCGATGATATCCCCGATGAGCTGGTTGCTGCCGCCCCCCAGCATCTGGGAAATGATAAAGGTACTCACCGAGGGTACGAAGACCATGATGATCCCGGTGCGGATCCCCGGCAGGCTCATGGGAAAGACCACTTCCGTCAGCACCTTCCTCGGGCTGGCGCCCAGATCCTGGGCCGCCTCCAGCACATCGCTTCCGATCTTCATCATCACCGAGTGAAGCGGCAGGATCATAAAGGGAATGTAGTTGTAGACCATCCCCACCACCACAGCGCCCTGGGTGTTGATCATATTGAAGGGTCCGATGCCGAAGATCCCCAGGAACTGATTGATGATCCCGTTGTTTTCCAGGATCGACATCCAGCCGTAGGTCCTCAGCAGGAAATTCATCCACATGGGCAGCATGATCAATAGAAGCAGCGTCCGCCCGGTAATGGAGCTGGACCGGGACATCAGGTATGCCACCGGATAGCCGATCCCCAGGCAGATGGCGGTGGAGATCACCGACAGCCAGATGGATTTGATAAACACGTTGAAATACCGGCCGGTGCGGATGATGTTTTCAAAGGTGAAGGAACCCGCTCCGTCGGTAAAGGAAAAGTAAATGATGAGGCCCAGGGGGATGGCGATGAAAAGCAGTGCCCAGGCCAGGTACGGATAGGCCGCCGTTTTCTTCGTCATAGTTCCTCTCTCTCCTCTTTCATTTTATGCATGATATGGATATCGTCCGGGGTCAGGGTCAGCCCGATCATGGCACCCACTTCCCTGGACTGGGTGGAATGGATCATCCACTTGTAGCCGTGGCCATCCATGATGATCTCGAAGTGGACGCCCTTGAAGGTGATGCTCTCCACTTTTCCCTTGATCTGACCTTCTTCCAGGTCCACCATTTTGAAGTCCTCCGGACGGATCACCACGTCCACGTCTTCCATGGGTCCGAAGCCTGCATCCGCGCAGTCAAACTGCACGCCGGCGAACTCCACCCGGTAGTCTTCCAGCATGATCCCGTCTACGATATTGCTCTCGCCGATGAAGTCCGCCACAAAGGCGTTGATGGGTTCGTTGTAGATATCCTCTGGGCTCCCGGTCTGAAGGATCTCCCCCCGCCGCATGACTAATACCCGGTCCGACATGGTCAGGGCTTCTTCCTGGTCATGGGTCACGTAAATGAAGGTGATGCCTAAGGTCTGCTGGATGCGTTTGAGCTCCAGCTGCATCTCCTTCCTCAGCTTCAGGTCCAGAGCTCCCAGCGGCTCATCCAGCAGCAGCACCTTCGGCTCGTTGATCAAAGCCCGGGCAATGGCCACCCGCTGCTGCTGACCGCCGGAGAGCTGATCCACCTTACGGCTTTCATACCCTTCCAGATTCACCAGCTTCAGCATCCGGGTCACCCGGTTCTTGATCTCCTCCTTCGGCACTTTTTTCTGCTTCAGTCCGAAGGCGATATTTCCGTATACGTCTAAGTGCGGGAACAGTGCGTACCGTTGGAAAACGGTATTGACATTACGTTTGAAAGGCGGGAGACCGTTGATCTTCTCTCCCTCAAAAAAAACATCACCTTCCGTAGGCTCGATGAATCCACCGATTATTCTCAGGGTCGTGGTCTTGCCGCACCCTGAAGGACCTAAGAACGTGACAAACTCGTGGTCACGGATATCCAGGTTCAACTTGTCGATGACCTTTTCTCCGTCGTACTCCGCAGAGATATTCTGCAGACTGATAATGATGTCGTTCATAGATGCATCCCCCTTTGCGGATTTTAGTTAAAGCAAGTAACTTTTGAAATCAACCTTGCCAACCCACAGACCTTCGTACCGCTTCCCG
>CADBSL010000161.1 GCA_902797345.1 uncultured Eubacteriales bacterium | reverse complement strand
CGGATCGCCGCTTCGATCCGGGCATAATCCTGCTCGGAGATGAGGCCCTGTTCCAGCCCCTTTTTTGCATCTTCGATGTTGGGGTAACTCAATCCCAGGAAGAGTGTGAATTTGCTCTGTTCATTTTTCGTACAGACGTAATACTCTCCCTCCGGCACCTTGCCGTCTCCTTCCCGAAGTTTCGCCCCGACAGGGGAAAACCCCAGACCGACCCGGTAGGTGTTCAGGATCTTTCCCTCCTCCAGGAGTTCCAGCTCCCGCCGGTCTTTGTATATGATGATCTCTTTGCTCATTTCTCGTCCTCTTTCCTTTGAGTGTCAACTTTAATATTATATATCATCTTTCCAAAAACGCCACTGTTATTTCTCAAACCGGCCGGAAGCCTCGAACCAGAACACCACGCCGCCGTCGATGTTCTTGGCGCCGAAGGCGTATCCGTGCATCTGCAGGATGCTCTTTGAGATGGACAGTCCCAGCCCCGTGCCCTTCTGTCCCGTCAGGGTGTGGGCCTTGTAGAATTTTTCCCAGATATAGGGCAGGTCGTCTTCACTGATGTATTTTCCTTCGTTCCATACGGAAATCCGGATCCCCTGGTCATACCGGGAAACCGGCGGCTCCACCATTTCTTCTTCACTGATCTCTTCAAAACTCAGGATGACCCGCTGATCACCGGAAGCATGTTTGAAGGCATTGGAAATGAAGTTGGTGAGCACCTGCTCCAATCGGAATTCATCCCCATATACATAAAAGCTGTTTTCCGGGATCTCGCTGCACTCCAGAAAGATCTCTTTGGTCTGGGCCAGCTGGGAGAATTTCTCGCAGGCCGGTTCCAACAGTCCGTAAATATCGAATTCCTGGCGGTTGATGGTGAAGGTCCCGGATTCGATCTGAGAGATGTCCAGCATCCCCTTGACCATTTTGCTCATCTTATCGATCTCTTCACCGATGACCTCGAAGTATCTCTGCTGTTCTTCCTCGTCGTCCACCACGCCATCCTCGATGGCCTCCAGATAGCTGTTGATCACCGCGATCGGCGTCTGCATTTCGTGGGAGACCTGGGCGGTGAACTGTCTTCGAAGCACTTCCATGTTCTTTTCTTTTTCCAGTTCTTTCTTCAACCCGTCGATGTTCTTCTCCAGCTTATCCGACAGGTCATTCAGGGTATTGCCCAGCGTCCCGATCTCATCCTCCCGGTCCCCTTCATAGCGGACATCAAAATTCAGCCGCCCGATCTCCCGGGCGATGTAATTCAGCCGCCGGAGGGGCACAGATATGTTCCGGGACAGAAGGTACGCCGCATCTACCGCGATCAAAGCCGATGCGATCATGATGAACATCATCAGCATCTTCATGATCTTCACTGCGTCGGAGATGGCCTTGACCTGGATCCCCACCAATACCAGCACGTTGTTTTCCAATCGCTCGGCATAGGTGTACTGCATCAATTCCCCGTTTTCATCTTTGTATTCGTAGATCTTCGTTGCCCCGGGCTTCAGATTCAGAGAATCCTGGGGAACGAACTCATTGGAATTGTCCATATCCATGTTGGCCCGGCCGCCGTACAGCAGGGAATTGTTGCTGTCCAGGATGATGACACGGCCGCCGATCTCGATGACCAGTTCATCCACCCGGTAGATGAATTCCGCATAGCTGTCGCTGGACTCCTCCATGATCACGCCCACCTTGTCCGCCGCTTCCCGGGCCTGGGTCAGCTTGCTGGCATAATACACCCGGCCGGCAAAAAGGCTCAGGATCAGGTAGGACGCCACCAGGATCAGCATCACCGCGATCAGGATCGTCACGAATGTCTTGGTAAATATCGATTTTTTCATGGTTTATTCTGCCTTTGCATCCTCATTGATAAAGAAACGGTAGCCTACGCCCCGGACGGTCTGGATCTCGCACCCGGAGTCCTTGATCTTGCTTCTCAGCCGTTTGATATGGGTGTCGATGGTCCTCATATCGCCGTAGTAATCATACCCCCAGATCTTGTCGATGATCTTTTCCCGGGACAGGGCGATGTCGCAGTTTTCCCAGAAGAACATCAGCAGGTCGTATTCCTTCGGGGACAGATCCACTTCTTTCCCGTCCAGGATCACCCGGTGGGCCCGGACATTGATCTTGATCCGGCCGGCTTCCAGGACCGTTTCCGTGGTCTTTGAACTTCTCCGGATCAAAGACCGCACCCGCATCATCAGCTCCCGGTTGCTGAAGGGCTTTGTAACGTAATCGTCCGCCCCCAGCTCAAAGCCGAATACCCGGTCGTTCTCTTCACTTCTGGCGGTCAGCATGATGATCGGTACGTCGGAGGTCTTCCGGATCTCCCGGCAGCAGGACCATCCGTCCACATTGGGCATCATCACATCCAGGATCACCAGGTCCAGCGGGTTTTCCTTGAAAACCTCCAGGGCCTTTTCCCCGTCTTCCGCCTCAAATACGTTATATCCTTCTTTTTTCAGGTATTTCACAACGATCTCTCTCAGTTTGGTTTCGTCTTCTGCGATCAATACATTCTGCATTTCTCTCTTCTCCTTTCGGTCCGGATTTTTCCGGACTTCTAAAAATGGCGGATAAGTTGATTATCCGCCAGCTGCCACTCTTCATTATAACTATGTCATTGCAATGTGTCAAGTCTGTGACTATTTGATGTTTTTTGTCACAAAGAAGTCATAAGCATCCTGTCCTGCCTGCGATCTACGCAAAGTATATCCGCTGGATGATCAACACTGCCAACAGCGCTGCGATGGCAATGGCACCGATCAGGTCCAGATGGGAATACTTCAGGCTGTGGAGCCGGGTCCGTCCGTCACCGCCCTGATAGCACCGGGCTTCCATGGCCATGGCCAGTTCGTCCGCCCGCCGCAGGGAACCGATGAACAATGGGATCAGGATGGGCACCAGTCCCTTGGCCCGTACGATGAGATTCCCGGTCTCAAAGTCCGCTCCTCTGGCCATCTGCGCCTTCATGATCCGGTCCGTTTCCTCCATCAACGTAGGAATGAACCGCAGGGCGATGGACATCATCATAGCCAGCTCGTGGGCCGGCACACCGATCTTCCGGAAGGGTTTCAGAAGCTGTTCGATCCCATCGGTGAGCATGATGGGCTTGGTGGTATAGGTCAGGATCGAAGAGGACGTGATCAGCAGGATCAGCCTCGATGCCAGGAATACCGCCGACCGAAGGCCCTGGGTGGTAATGCTCAGAAAACCAATGCTGAAAATATTGTCCCCGCCCTTGGTCAGGAACAGATTCAGCAGGAAGGTCAGTATCAGGATGATGAAAATGGGCTTCATTCCACGGAGGATGAATTTCAGCGGCACCTTCGACAGCGCGACCACCACCACCAGAAAGGTGACGGTGAAGATGTAGCTGGTGAAATTCACCATGACAAACAACGCCACGATGTACAACAGTGTAGCAATGATCTTGAAGCGGGGATCCATCCGGTGGATCACCGATTCCCCCGGATAATATTGTCCTAATGTGATATCTTTCAGCATGTCGTCAATTCCTTAGAAGCCGGAGGATCGCCTCCGCCGTTTCATTCATTGTCATAACCGATCCGGGCAGCTTTATGCCTTTTTCCTCCAGCAGTCTCGTAAACTGCATGGCAGCCGGAGGTTCCAGCCCGATGTCCATCAGCAGATCCCGGTGTTCGTAAACCTCCCGGGGAGTCCCCTGAAGCACGATCTTGCCATGTTCCATAACGATGATGGTGTCCGCGATCTCCGCCATGTCCTCCATGTTATGGGACACTAAGATCACCGTGCAGCCCTCCAGCTGGTGGAGTTTCTCCAGCATGTCCAGGATCTCCCGGTGGGCTCTGGGGTCCAGTCCCGCCGTAGGCTCGTCCAGGATCAGCACTTCCGGTTTCATGGCCAGCACACCTGCGATGGCCACCCGGCGCTTTTGTCCCCCGGATAACTCAAAGGGGGAACGGCCGGCATATATGTCATAGTCCAAAGACACCAGTTCCATGGCATCCCGGACCCGTTTGTCGATTTCTTCTTCCGACAGACCCATTTTCGTGGGACCGAAAGCGATATCCTTCGCAACGGTCTCCTCAAAAAGCTGGTACTCCGGGTACTGGAAGACCAGTCCCACCCGCTTGCGGATCTCGGTCATTTTGATTCCTTTTTCCGTGATATCGGTGCCATTCACAAAGATCCGTCCGCTTTCCGGCTTCAAGATGCCGTTAAAATGCTGGATCAGTGTGGATTTGCCGGATCCGGTGTGGCCGATGATCCCGGCAAAGGCGCCTGTTTCTATCTCAAAACTCACATCGTCCAGGGCCACGGTCTCGTAGGTGAGGCCCTTGTTGTAAATGTGGGTCAAATGTTCAACTTTAATAGACATAGCTCCTAGCTCCTAGCTTCAAGCTCTAATCTCCCGATCTCTTCCGCCAATTCTTCCATAAAGATGACGTCTTCCGGGATATCCATGCCTTCTTTCCGAAGGCGGTCAGCCAGTTCGGTAGCAAAGGGAACATCCAGTCCCAGCGCTTTCAGCTGTTCCACTTCCCGGAACACTTCCCGGGGTTTCCCGTCCAGGGTCACCCTTCCGTCATCCATCACTACCACCCGGTCGGCCCGGGCCACTTCATCCATAAAGTGAGTGATCAGCACCACGGTCTTTCCGGATTCCCTGTTGAGTTTGCGGATGATCTCCAATACTTCTCTTCTTCCCTTGGGGTCCAGCATGGCGGTGGGCTCATCAAATACGATCACATCCGGCAGCATGGCGACGACGCCTGCAATGGCGACCCGCTGCTTTTGTCCGCCGGAAAGCATGTGGGGGGCTTTTTTCCGGAAATCATACATCCCCACATCCGTCAACGCCATATCCACCCGACGCCGGATCTCCTGGGGCTCTACTCCCAGATTTTCCGGTCCGAAGGCCACGTCATCCTCCACGATGGCAGAGACCATCTGGTTGTCCGGATTCTGGAACACCATCCCAACGGTCTGGCGGATCTTCCAGATGGTTTCCGGATCCCGGGTGTTCATCCCCTTCACCAGGACTTCTCCTTCCGTCGGCAGCATCAGCCCGTTCATATTCTTGGCCAGCGTGGATTTACCGGAGCCGTTGACGCCGATGATGCCGGTGAAACTGCCTTCTTCGATGGCCAGATCCACCCCGTCCAGAGCCCGGACGACCCGTCCTTCCTCGCCGCTCTTGTATTCAAATGTCACGTTTTTCAGTTCGATTATACTGCTCATGCCTGTCCTTTCGGAAGTGAAACAAGGGCGGTCTCAGGACCGCCCTCTTTTTTCTTACACTAATTCGATAATGACCATTTCGGCCGCATCGCCTTTTCTGGGACCTAATTTCAGCAGTCTGGTGTAGCCACCATTTCTGTCTTTGTAGGTCGGTGCGATCTCATCAAACAGTTTTCTTACAACATCTTCATCTAATACATAAGAGAGAACCTGTCTTCTAGCGTGCAGGTCGCCTCTTTTTGCCAGTGTAATCATCTTTTCAGCGATTTTTCTAGTTTCTTTCGCTCTCATTTCGGTAGTGGTGATCTTCCCTTCCCGAAGGAAGCTGGTGACCAGATTCCGCAGCATCATATTTCTGTGAGCTGTCGGTCTACCTAATTTTTTATTTCCCGGCATATGAATCCCTCCTTCACGGCTTTACTAGTCGTCACTGGGTCTCAGACCGAGGCCTAATTCGTCCAGCTTCTGCTTGACTTCATCCAGTGATTTTTTACCAAGGTTTCTAACCTTCATCATATCTTCTTCCGAT
>CADBSL010000160.1 GCA_902797345.1 uncultured Eubacteriales bacterium | reverse complement strand
GAAGTGACCCTGGCCCTGGAAAGTGTCGGGATCGATTCCGACAAGGGCGATGTGGTAGGCAGCACCTTCACAGCCGAACCCGATCCAAACCCCGAAGGGCTGACCTTCCAATGGTTCTACGATGAATTCTCAGAGGGCGAAGAAGGGGCGATCCAACACAAGTATACAGCCATCGAAGGCGCCACCTCTGCTTCTTATACCGTCAAGCCGGAAGACCTGGGCAAATACATTTGCGTGGCGATCTACAATAAGTACGGAAATGAAGTCATGGATCCTTCCTCCGAACACGGTCCCATGACAGCAGGCGACCTCTTTGAGGGGACATGGGTGGAAAAGTTCGCCCACCGGGCCACGATGGAGATCACCCCCACCGAAACCGGCTACACCCTTAACGTGACCTGGCCTGGCAGCGCCTTTGAGCGGGAACTCTGGGAGATCCCGGACGGCGTTTACGATGAAGAAAAAGACCAGATCACCTATAAAGAAGGGAAGATGACCATTCAGAAGTTCGCCGAGGACGGAAGCCATGAAGACACCGTTGTCTCGACCAAGGAGAGCGGCACGATCACCATCAAGGACGGCGAACTGAATTGGCTGCGCAACAGCGACGACCCTGAGCTCAAAGATCCGGTGGTATTCGAAAAGACATCGGTTGAGCCGGTGGATCCGACTCCGGCAGCACTTCCCTTCACAGATGTCAGCGAAGAGGATTACTTCTACACTCCGGTGATGTGGGCGGTGCGGCATGATCCCCAGATCACCAACGGCACCAGCGAGACCACCTTCAGCCCGGATCAGAACTGCACCAGAGGCCAGGTAGTGACCTTCCTGTGGCGGGCAGCCGGATGTCCGGAACCCACTTCCACCGAAAACAAGTTCACGGATGTGACGGATCAGGATTATTTCTACAAAGCAGTGCTTTGGGCCGTCGAAAAGAAGATCACCAACGGTATGACCGAGACCACCTTCGGACCGGAACAGTCCTGCACCAGAGGTCAGGTGGCCGCTTTCCTGTGGCGGGCAGCTGAGTCCCCGGAACCGGCTTCTTCAGAAAACGCCTTCACCGACGTAACGGACAAGGATTACTTCTATAAAGCCGTTTTATGGGCCGTCGAAAACGACATCACCAAGGGCACCGGCGAAGGCCTCTTCAGCCCGAACCAGACCTGCACCAGAGGTCAGATCGTGACCTTCCTGTATCGGAGCGAATAAGCTGGAAACATTTCAAACGGTACAAAAATAATAATTGCCCCCACCTATGTGGGGGCAGTTTTCATTTCTACAGCGTCAACTGCGTTCCTTTTGCAAAAGCCGTTTGTTCAGCATCCCGATCTTATCCGACTGAAGGATCAGCTCCAACTGCAGCAGGAACTGGTTGCCGGCGGAGGCAAAGATCCCAAAGACCAGGTCGAAGACCATGGCATCGATCAATACCGACCCGGGGATCCCCAGTACGGACAGCGTCACCACGTAAGCCAGAAGATTCGCACCCGGCACCGGCGGCGTCGCCACGAAAACCACTACCGACAGCACCACAGCCAGCACGAACCACAGCGGCGTCGCGATGATCCCGTACTTCATTCCGGCGAAGATGATGAATACCAGCGTCCCCACCGCACTGATGGGCATGTAGAGCACCAGTCCGCTGGGCAGGCTCACCGAGGTGAAACTCCGCTTGATCCCCAGATCCAACGCGCAGCTGCGCTCCGTCAGGCCGTAGGCCGTATCCAGAGATCCGGTCCTCAGCGTCAGCAGGAAAGGCTCCTTCAGCTTTCGGGCAAGCATTCGGACACCGATGTCTTCTTTTCGGGCCACATACCACAGGATCACTCCCATACACGCCAAAGAGACCAAAAGGGAGATCAGCAGCGCCAGCCACATCCCCTGCAGGATCTCTGTCCGCTTCTGCCAGATCTCGAAGGCCACCAGTATAAAGGCGACCCAGGGCACCAGCTTGCTGATCCAGTCGCAGAGTTGCAGTCCAACCATATTGAGTTGCCGCACAATCCGGCTCAGGCTCTTCCCCTGAGACCCCAGAATATTCAGCGCCTCCCCCAGGATCAATGCCATCAGCAGCAGCTGAGGGGTATTGGATTCACTGAAGGGCGACAGGAAATCTTCCGGGATCAGGTTCAGCATCCGCTTCAACAGATTGACCGCCTCCATGGTATTCGGCAGCACGCCGGTATGGGAAAGACCGTAAACGGCTGTCGCGGCCATCGTTGCAAAAGCGGTCATGGCAAAACTAAGCAGGAAATACCGGGCTACGATCCGGTGATTGTCTCCGCCCCGCTCCGAGATCTCTCCGGAGTTGATGACGGTGGTCAGGGTCATGAAAAAGATCACCGGCCCCGACAGCACGTTCAGAGTCCGGATCCACGCATCGTAGATCGGCGTCATGGCCTGATTGATGATATGAGGCTGGATCGATTCCGGCAGGAACATGCTTCCCATAACGCCGAAAAGCACTCCTCCCAGGACCCCGATCAGGATGTTCATGGCAGGACTCAACCCCGGCATGGGCAGGGACAGCCGCAGGAGGTTCCCCCGGCCGGAATAACTGTACTGGGGACTCAGGCCCACCGCTGTCAGCAGAGAACTGCACAGATTCTCCAGTTCATTCTCCTCGGGACTCAGGGGATTGAAGGCGTCTCCCTCCAATTCCAGCCGGATCACCAGCCGCCCGAATCGCTTGCCGATAAAGGCCGTGATGGTCTGATCCTCTCCGAACCGGTCCCTCATCCGAAGCATCGCTTCTTCCAGGGAAAGCCGGATCCGGAGCCGGTTCTGGCGCTCCATATCGATTTGACAGAGGGCCTCCTCAACACGCTCCGAAAAGCGGTCGATGGAAGGCCCTTCTAATGTTAATGTCTCTTGGTAATTTTTGATCTTCATTTTATCGGAACTTCTTTTCCAACGTCAGGATGTTTTTCCCATCCTTAAATTCGTACGTCACGTTGTCCATAGACTGCTTCACCATATAGACCCCCAGGCCCCCGATCTGCCGCTCTTCCGCAGACAGAGTCACATCGGGATCCTCCCGGATCAACGGGTCATAGGGAACGCCCCGGTCTTCCAGTGTGATCCTGATCAAAGCCGAATCCGGGTCTGTCTCCACATTAATCACCGCGTCACCGATTTCCGGCGAATAGGCGTAACTGGCGATATTGACGAACACTTCTTCTACAGCGATACTGATCTGCATCATGGATTTCATGGGGCAGTCCGCCTCTTCCAGGCAGCCCTCCACAAATTCCAGAACCTGCGGCAGATTTTCTTTGTTCGCCTCGATCTGCATCGTTTTCTTTGTCACTTCAGATCCTCCCTTCGATATCCGGTCTTTGCTGATATCGCAGTTCCGGTGTTATTCGATCGTGAGGATATCCGCAAATCCGGTCACATCAAACACATCCATGACGACTTCATTAACGTGGATGACCTTCATTTTCCCCTGCTTGTTCATCACCTTCTGGGTGGCCAGCAGGACACGAAGTCCGGCGGAAGAAATGTATTCCAACCCTTCAAAATCCATGGTCAGGTCTTCTACCCCGCCCAGAGAATCTTTCAGCACAGCGTCCAGTTCCGGTGCGGTGGTCGTATCCAGTCTTCCCTCCAGGGCAACTGTCAGCTTGTTTCCTTCTGCTTTCTTTTCGATCTTCACAGTCACATCCTCCTCTGTGATCCTCCCGGAGTCCTCTCCGGGGCCATTTAACCATACGGACCCCCTGAAAAGGGGGCCCGTTTCAATGCCGTTATTCTTCGTCTGCCCCGTCGTGGTCTTCTTTTTCGAATCCTTCTTCCTCATCGAAGATCTCATCATCGTCAAAGTCCAGATCCATATCGAGGTCGTCATCAAAATGATCCTCCGGATCCCCTTCGTAGAGATCATCTTCCGAACCGGACGAATAGTCGCTCAGACGTTCCATCACACTGTCCATATTCCAGTCTTCGGTATCCACGGTATAGCCCTTGGCTTCCGCTTCCAGATCACCGTAATCCAGCGCCAGATTCTTGTATTTCTTCATACCGGTACCGGCAGGGATCAGTTTCCCGATAATGACGTTTTCCTTCAGGCCCAGCAGGTGGTCGGTCTTGCCCTTGATCGCAGCATCCGTCAGGACACGAGTGGTTTCCTGGAAGGATGCGGCCGACAGGAAGGACCGTGTGGCAAGAGAAGCCTTGGTGATCCCCAGCAGGGCTCTCTTCGCCTTTGCAGGTTCTCCGCCTTCAGCCAGTGCAGCCTCATTCGCCTCTTCGAATTCGAAGCGGTTGTAGACGCCTACCGGGAGAAGCGGCGTATCACCGGGCTCTTCCACCTTGTACCAGGACAGCATCTGGGATGCGATCACTTCGATGTGCTTGTCGTTGATGTCTACACCCTGCTGCTTGTATACGCGCTGTACTTCCTTGACCAGATACTGGAATACGCCTTCGATGCCTTTGATACGCAGTACATCCTGAGGGTCAGCCGAACCCACGGTGATCTCGTCACCGGCTTCGATGTGAGCCCCTTCTTTGATGGCCTGCTTGATCCGGGCGGTAAACGGAATAGTGTGTTTGGATTCATTGCCTTCCTCATCCCGGACGATGACTTCATTGTTGCTCTTGGTGCCGTGGATGTGCACGGTACCGGAGATCTCCGAGATCACCGCCAGACCTTTCGGCTTTCTGGCTTCGAACAGTTCCTCGACTCTCGGCAGACCATGGGTGATGTCCGAGCCGGCTACACCGCCGGTATGGAAGGTACGCATGGTCAGCTGTGTGCCCGGTTCACCGATGGACTGGGCCGCGATGATGCCGACGGCTTCGCCGATCTTCACATCTCCGCCGGTCGCCAGGTTCCGGCCGTAGCACTTGGCGCAGATACCGGTCTTGCACCGACAGGTCAGCGGGGAACGGATCTTCACTACGTCGATCTTCTGTTCTTCCAGCTTCCGGATCTCGTCGCTCTGTTCCTCTTCCAGTGCACGAACAGCAGCTTCATCCAGGTCTGTCCCCTTTTCGGAGGCCAGATCCTTCAGCTCACGGATCTTCTTCGCGGTGGTATCTCTCACTTCCGCGATCTTCCGGTTCGCCGCATCGTTGATGGCTTCGATAGCCCCGGCGGCTTCTTCCCGGATTTCTTCATTGGCTTCCACCAGCAGAGCTCCGGTCACCGGATGGTATACATTCTCACAGGCGGTACGGCCTATGATACGGTCTTTCAGTTTTTCGATCACTTCGGCACCGTCGATGAAAGATCTCGCTTCGATGCCGTCGGTGCTTCCGCAATCCTCTTCCCGAACGATGACGTTGTGGGAAACATCTACCAGACGACGGGTCAGATACCCGGAGTCCGCTGTACGCAGCGCGGTATCCGCCAAACCCTTCCGGGCGCCGTTGGTGGATACGAAGTATTCCAGTACAGACAGTCCTTCACGGAAGTTGGACTTGATGGGGATCTCGATGGTCTTACCGGAAGCGTTGGACATCAGTCCTCTCATGCCGCCGATCTGGGAGATCTGCTTTTTACTACCACGGGCACCGGAGTGGGCCATGATGTAAAGGTTGTTTTCTCCTCCCAGGCTGTCCATCAGAGCGTCCGCAACAGTCTCTGTGGTGTCTTCCCAGAGTTTGATGACGTTTTCATACCGCTCGTTTTCAGATACCAGACCACGGCGGAAGGCTTTTTCGAAAGTCTCTACCCGTTTGTCCGCATTGGCTACGATATCCTTCTTTGCTTCCGGGATCTCCATGTCGGAAACGGAGATCGTGATGGCGCCGATGGTGGAATAATGGTAGCCCATGCTTTTGATGGTATCCAGCATGATGGCGGTCTGTGTATTGCCGTGGGCCGCATAACATCTGCCGATGATATCCCCCAGCTTTTTCTTGTCGCAGAGGAAATCGATCTCCAGGGAATACTTGTCCTTTTCCCGGTCCACATACCCCAGGTCCTGAGGCATGTTTTCATTGAAGATGAACCGGCCTACCGTGGAGCAGACCAGCCGTCCCTGCACGTCGTTTTCATCCAGGCAGCGTTTCACGATGACTTTTTCGTGGAGGTGGACCTTCTTGTCCGCATAGGCCATCAGCAGTTCGTCATAGTCTGCGAACCGGCGCATATCCTTTCTTTCCCGCGGGAACGGACGTTCCTCCCCGGTGGGGGTGGTGTAGGTCTGTTTCGCTGTCTTATCTTCTGTGGGATCGTAGGTCAGGTAGTAACTGCCTAAGATCATGTCCTGGGTCGGAGTGGTGATCGGAGTCCCGTCCTTCGGCGCCAGGATGTTGTTGACGGACAGCATCAGGAAGCGGGCTTCCGCCTGGGCTTCCACGGACAGCGGCAGATGCACCGCCATCTGGTCTCCGTCAAAGTCTGCATTGTACGCTGTGCAGACCAGCGGGTGGAGTTTGATGGCCTTGCCTTCCACCAGCACCGGTTCAAAGGCCTGGATGCCCAGACGGTGCAGTGTGGGGGCACGGTTCAGAAGCACCGGGTGCTCTTTGATGACTTCATCCAGCACATCCCAGACTTCCGGTTTCACCCGTTCCACCATTCTCTTGGCATTTTTGATATTGTGGGCCTTCTTGTCCTTCACCAGCTTTTTCATGATAAAGGGCTTGAAGAGCTCCAGGGCCATTTTCTTCGGCAGACCGCACTGGTAGAACTTCAGTTCCGGTCCGACGACGATTACGGAACGTCCCGAATAGTCGACCCGCTTGCCCAGCAGATTCTGACGGAAACGTCCCTGTTTGCCCTTCAGCATATCCGACAGGGATTTCAGGGGGCGGCTGCCCGGTCCGGTGACCGGTCTGCCCCGTCTGCCGTTGTCGATCAGCGCGTCAACGGCTTCCTGCAGCATTCTCTTTTCATTGCGGACGATGATGCCCGGGGCATTCAGGTCCAGCAGTCTTCTCAGCCGGTTGTTTCGGTTGATGACTCTCCGGTACAGATCATTCAGGTCGGAGGTGGCGAAACGGCCGCCGTCCAGCTGTACCATCGGTCTCAGATCCGGCGGAATCACGGGGATCACGTCCAGGATCATCCACTCCGGTTTATTGTTGGACTGCCGCAGTGCTTCGATCACTTCCAGCCGGCGGACGATCTTGACCTTTTTCTGGCCGGAGCTTTCCTTTAACTTCTTCCGGAGATCCGTCGCCAGTTCGTCCAGGTCGATCTGGGACAGCAGTTCTTTGATGGCTTCCGCACCCATGGAGGCCTGGAAGCTGCTGCCGAATTTCCGCTTGGCTTCCTGATATTCGTCTTCCGACAGGAGCTGCATCTTTACCAGCCCGGTCTCGTTGGTGTCGCCGGGGTCGGTAACGATGTAGGAAGCAAAGTAGAGGACCTTCTCCAGATTCCGGGTGGTCATATCCAGCACCTGACCCATCCGGCTGGGGATACCCTTAAAATACCAGATGTGAGATACCGGAGCCGCCAGTTCGATGTGGCCCATTCTTTCTCTTCTGACCTTGGCCTTGGTGACTTCTACGCCGCAGCGGTCGCAGACGATGCCCTTGAAGCGGATCCGTTTATACTTCCCGCAGTGGCACTCCCAGTCCTTCATCGGTCCGAAGATCCGTTCACAGAACAACCCGTCTTTTTCCGGCTTCAGGGTCCTGTAGTTGATGGTTTCCGGTTTTTTGACTTCGCCTCTGGACCAGCTTAAAATCTTCTCGCTGGAGGCTAAGCTGATTTGTATCGATTCAAAATTATTCAGTTCCTGCAAGGGGACACTCTCCCTTCTGTATCACTTACTTTACTCAAAATCCATTTCGTCTGATTCATCCATGAAAAGATCATCGATGTCGCCGTTGTCCTCGTGGGAATCGAATTCGGCATTGTTCAGATCTTCATCACTGGGTTCCCGATCTTCATCGTCCAGCGCTTCTTCCTCCGAGATCTCATCGGTTTCGTGATAACCGCCCTCTGACTCATTGTAGACCATGTCTGCATCTGCCAGATCGCTGAGGTCCGAGGTCCTTACTGTATCCATCTCGTCGTCGATGGATTCTCTGATTTCGATTTCCTCATTCTTATCGGACAGCACCCGGATATCCAGTGCCAGGCTCTGCATTTCCTTGATAAGAACTTTGAAGGATTCCGGAATGCCCGGTTCCGGGATGTTTTCGCCCTTGACGATGGCTTCGTAAGTCTTGACACGACCTACGATATCGTCGGACTTCACTGTCAGGATCTCCTGCAGGGTGTAGGCTGCGCCGTAAGCTTCCAGCGCCCATACTTCCATTTCCCCGAACCGCTGACCGCCGAACTGGGCCTTGCCGCCCAGAGGCTGCTGGGTAACCAGGGAGTAGGGGCCCGTGCTCCGGGCATGGATCTTGTCATCCACCAGGTGGTGGAGTTTCAGCATGTACATATAGCCCACGGTGACCGGGTGATCAAAAGGCTCACCGGTCCGTCCGTCTCTCATCACCAGCTTACCGGTCTCCGGATAACCGCATTCCTTCAGCAGTTCGATGATGTCGGATTCCCGGGCGCCGTCGAATACCGGGGTGGCCACATACCAACCCTTCTTCTTGGCCGCCAGGCCTAAGTGGACTTCCAGGACCTGCCCGATGTTCATACGGGAAGGTACGCCCAGGGGGTTCAGCACCACCTGCAGCGGTGTGCCGTCTTCCATGAAGGGCATATCTTCTTCCGGCAGGATCCGGGAGATAACGCCTTTGTTTCCGTGACGGCCCGCCATCTTGTCCCCGACGTTGATCTTACGCTTGGTGGCGATGTAGCACCGCACCAGACGATTTACGCCCGGCGGGAGTTCATCGTTGTTCTCCCGGGAGAAGCGTTTCACGTCGACTACGATACCGGTCTCGCCGTGGGGCACTCTTAAGGAAGTGTCACGGACTTCTCTTGCTTTTTCGCCGAAGATGGCTCTCAACAGCCGTTCTTCCGCTGTCAGTTCGGTCTCGCCTTTCGGAGTGACCTTACCCACCAGAATATCGCCGGAGGAAACTTCCGCACCGATCCGGATGACACCGTCTTCATCCAGGTCTTTCAGCGCATCTCCGCCCACATTCGGGATGTCTCTGGTGATATCT
>CADBSL010000159.1 GCA_902797345.1 uncultured Eubacteriales bacterium | reverse complement strand
TCCAGGGTGCTGGTGGAAGTCTCCTCCGTCAGGATCCGCTCCTCACCGATCCCCTGGTCCACCAGATAGTCTTTCATCCCCACAGCTTCCGGGTAAGGCTCGTTATATCCCTGCCCTCCGGTGGTGATGCAGATCGTATCCGGGTTTTGCTTCAGGTATTCCGCCGCTGTATCCAGCCGGTATTTCAGGATCACGCTGGGGCCGTCCTCCCGGACCTGAGCGCCCAGAACCACCAGATAGTCCAGGCCATCCGGCGCCCTTTCGTTGAAATCACTGAAGATCAGAGCCGTTCCTGCGGCTGTCACTGCAACGCAGAGCACGACCATCACGATAAAGCCGCCCCGAAACCATTTCGGCAGCTTCTTCCACCACTTCAACTGGATGAGCAGCGCCCATAGCAACGCCAGGATACCGATCCCCATCCAGATCATATAGAACCGGGTCCCGCTGTTCACCGCCTTCACCACAAAACCGTATGACAGCGACGCCGCCCCGATCATACACAATAATACTCTTCCCATTTTAAACTCCTTATGCAAGATCCAAGCTTATGTACTCTGACCCGCGAACTGGGTCATGTATAATTCGTAATACTTTCCTTTTTGAGCCAACAGGGACTCATGGTTCCCCTGCTCCACGATCCGGCCCTGGTCCATGACCACGATCACATCCGCATCCCGGATAGTGGACAAACGATGGGCGATCACCAGACTGGTCCTGCCCTGCATCAGTTTCACCATGGCGTCCTGGATATTCTTTTCCGTCCTGGTATCCACGTTGGAGGTAGCTTCGTCCAGGATCAGGATCCGGGGTTTCGAAACAAAGGCCCGGGTAATGGACAGAAGCTGCTTTTGTCCCTCCGACAGGTTGTCCCCGTCTGCAGTCAGCATCGTACTGTATCCCTTTTCCAGTTTCCGGATCATCCGGTCCACGTTGCTTTTCACCGCAAAGGAGAACATTTCTCCGTCCGTCACAGACCGGTCCGCATATTTCAGGTTATTGCGGACCGTATCGGCGAAGAGGACCGTATCCTGAAGAACGATCGCCGTGGCATCCCGAAGAGAATCCCGGTCGATCTGACGGATATCCGTTCCATTGATACGGATCGTCCCGTCATCCGGTTCATAAAACCGCATCAATAGGTTCACCGCCGTGGTCTTTCCGCTGCCGGTGGATCCCACCAGCGCGATCTTCTGCCCCGGCTTCACAGTCAGGTTGAAATCATGCAGGACCCGCTGTCCCGGCACATACGAGAAGTTCACATGTTCAAAGGTGATCTCCACTTCTTCCCCCAGCGCCTCCATTTTCAAGGTGCCGCCGGGCTGTTCCGGTTCCACGTCCATGATCCCGAAGACCCGTTCTGCTCCGGCGATGGCCGTCTGGATCTGACCCCAGACCTGGGCGATCTCGTCGATGGGTCTCCCGAATTGCTTTGCGTATATAATGAAGGCTGAGATCACACCAATGGAGATCATTCCCCTGAGGGCGAAATATCCGCCAAAGGCTGCGATGATCACGAAGCCGATGTTATTGATCAGATTCATCAGGGGTCCCATGGAGCCTCCCAGGACCTCCGCCTTGATCCCCACCCCGGTAAGCTCGTCGGAGATGGCTTCGAACTGCCGGATCACCGCTTCTTCCCGTTCATAGGCGGCCACGGTGTGGTAGCCGCTGACCATTTCCTCCACCGTTCCATTGAGGCTCCCGAGAAGAGCCTGGCGTTTCCGGTAGGCCTTTCGCATGGCCGCCGACAGGAACTTCGTGGCCACCGCGGTCAATATCACGGTGGTACAGGAAAGGGCCGCCAACGGCGGGCAAAGATAGATCATCATCCCCACGGTCCCGATCACCATCAATACCCCGGAGAACAGGGAGCTGACGGATTGGGAAACCGTGGTGGAAATGTTTTCGACATCATTGGTCATCCTGCTCATGATATCCCCATGAGGGTGAGTATCCAGATACCCGATGGGAAGCCCGACGATGCACCGGAACAGGTCTTCCCGCATCCTCCGGACAGTCCCCTGAGACAGGTGGGCGCTCTGCAGCCCCTGGACAAAAGAGGTAAAGCAGGATACCAGGTATACAGCTGCCATGATCACCAGGATCCCCGGCAGCTGATCAAAGCGCCGGTCCGCGATGGCGTCGATGGCTTTGCTCTGCAGATCCGGTGCCAGGATCCCGCAGAGGACTCCTGCCGCCACCGCGGCAAGCAGCAGTACCACCCGGCGTTTTTCTGCTGCAAAATAGGTCAGCAGGCGTTTCAGGGTACCTTTGCTGTCCTTCGCTTTCTGGACTTCCACCCGGCTGCCCGGGCCGCCGCCCCGTCTTCCCGGCATGGGAACGGTGTTCATCGCTGTGCTCTTATTTTCAGCCATGAGACTCACCTCCCATCTGGGAATCGTAGATCTCTTTATAGATCCGACTGGTCTGAAGAAGATCCTCATGACGACCCTGGGCCGCCAGATGCCCATCCTCCAGCACCAGGATCCGATCCGCATTTTTGACGGAAGCGATCCTCTGGGCAATGATGATCTTGGTCTTCTCCGGATATTCTTTTTGAAGGGCTTCATAAAGCCTTGCCTCGGTCTTCAGATCCAGGGCGCTGGTGGTGTCGTCAAAGATCAGCACCTCCGCATCCTTCAGCACGGCCCTGGCGATAGCCAGCCGCTGCTTTTGACCACCGGACAGTGAATGGCCGCTTTGGGCCACCGGCTCTGCCATCCCGTGTTCTTTGATATCGATGAATTCTGTGGCCTGAGCGATCTGTGCTGCGTGACAGATCTCCTCTTCCGATGCTTCCGGACGCCCCCAGGAAATATTCCCGGCGATGGTGTCCTGAAAAATCTCGCTTTTCTGCAGCGAGCAGGCGATGCGGCCCCTCAAATTGGCGAGGGTATACTCTTTGACATCGACCCCGTCCAGAAGAACGGTCCCCTCCGTCGCATCGTAAAACCGGGGGATCAGATTCACCAGACTGGTCTTCCCGCTGCCGGTCATCCCCAGGATCCCCACCGTCTCTCCCGGCGGGATCACCAGGTCGATCCCCGACAGGATCGGGTCCCGTTCGGGATAGGCAAAGGTGACATTCCGAAACTCCACCTGTCCGTGGATCTGCGGTTCTCCGTCAAAGCTGCCGTCCCTGATTTCCGGTTCCGTGTCGATGACCTCCCGAAGTCTTCGGGCGGAGGCTGCACCCCGTGAAATGTTCTGATACATCATCCCCAACCGCATCAGAGCATTCAGGATCTGGGACAGATAGGTGATCGCTGCCATGACGCTGCCCGGCGTGATGGCTCCGTCTCCCACCCGGATCTGCCCCACCCAGATCACCGCGATCACGGACAGATTCAGAATGATATTCATGACGGGAGACATATAGTTCAAAAGCAGCAGGATCCCCATCTGGGTCCCCACCAGCTCGTCATTGGCTTTGCCGAAACGCTTCTTTTCGTAATCTTCCTGGACGTAGGCTTTCACCACCCGGCTGCCGGTGACGTTTTCCTGCATCACATTATTCACCTTGTCCAATTTTTCCTGAAGGATGGTGAACCGCGGGGTGATCTTCGACAGGAAGTAGATCAGCACCAACAGGATCATGGGCATGGCGCAGAGCACCACCACTCCAAAGGAAAGATCCAGCCGGAGCATAAAATAGATCCCGCCCGCAAAGAGGATGATGGTGCGGACAAATCCCCGGATCACCATCTGTACCATGCTCTGGACCTGAGTCACATCGTTGGTGACCCGTGTGATCAGAGAGCCGGTGGTGAACCGGTCCGTCTGAGAGAAGGAAAAGTGTATGATGTGCCGGAAGGCATCTTTTCGCATATCATTGCCGAAGTTCTGTGCCGCCAGATTAGAAAAGACACCGGAAAGCACCCCGCAAAGTCCTCCCAGGGCAATCAGCGCGACCATCTGGGCTCCGGTCTTCAAGATGATATCCATGCTGCCCACGCCGCCATGGCCGATCCCCAGGACACCTTCATCAACGATCGTTGCCATCAGAGCCGGCTGGAGAAGATCCATTCCCGCCTCTCCGATCATGAACAAAGGAGCCAGGAGGGCATAAACCCAGTATTTTTTCAGGTATTTCCACATCGTTTTTCTTCCGTTTCTGAAGTTTTCAATCTATTCTACCACATAATACTCTATTTGGGCTGAAAAAGTTGACCCCGCCGGGTTTTTCGATATAATGGAAAACATGGATAAGAAAGATTACGCGGCATACGAACAGCAGACCGCCGCACTGCTCAAATGGTACGATGAAAACCGTCGGATCCTGCCCTGGCGGGAGGACCCGCAGCCCTATCACGTCTGGCTGTCGGAGATCATGCTCCAACAGACCCGGGTGGATACGGTCATCGACTACTATCATCGATTCCTAAAGGAACTGCCGGATGTGAAAGCGCTGGCAGAGGCAGAGGAGGAACTCCTGTTGAAGCTTTGGCAAGGGTTGGGCTATTACAGCAGGATCCGGAACATGCACAAAGCCTCCCTTCAGGTCATGGAAGACTTCGGCGGAAAGATCCCCTCGGACCCGAAAGAACTGCAGAAGCTTTCCGGGATCGGTCCCTATGCGGCGGCAGCCATCGCCTCCATCGCCTTTGGGGTGCCGGTGCCCTCGGTGGATGGGAACCTGCTCCGGGTCTTCGCCCGGACTACCGGATATGAAGACAGTATACGAACTCCCGCCGCGAAAAAGCTGGCGGAGTCTCACTACCGTACCCTTCTTCCCGAGGACCGGCCGGGAGATATGAACCAGGCGCTGATGGATCTGGGTGCCACGATCTGTCTGCCCAACGGAGCTCCTCTTTGCAGCCACTGTCCCTGGACGGGCTTTTGTGAGGCATTCCGCTCCGGCCGCCAGGAAGAGCTGCCGGCAAAGGACGAAAAAAAATCCAGAAAGATCGAAAAACGGACGATCTTTCTGATCGAAGACGGATCCGGCACCGGCCGACCGGCTTATGGGATCCGAAAACGCCCTGCCAAGGGTCTTCTGGCGAATCTTTGGGAATTCCCCGGCGCCCGGGGACATCTGACGGAGAAGGAAGCCTGCGGCTTCTGCGAAGATCTTGGTTTCCAGGTGAAAGAGATCTCCTCCCTGCCGAAAGCCCGCCACATCTTCTCCCACGTGGAGTGGGATATGATCGGGTACCGGGTCCGGATACAAACGCCGGTCCCCGGCACCGACCTGACTTTTGCCACAAAAGAAGAGATGGAGCAAAACTACTCCATCCCTACTGCATTTTCATCTTATTATCGGTTATTAGATTGAAGTCTCTAGACTTCCAGCTACTTATCCGTGATCCGTGCGTGGAATTCCTGCAGGGAGGTGACTTCATCTTCCTTGGCGAATTTCACGTTTTCGATCCCTTCTGCCGCCGCTTTGGCTGCCGCCATAGTGGTGATATAGGGGGTCCGGGTCTTGACTGCCGCTTTCCGGATCAGGCTGTCATCGATAGCCTCAGACTTGCCGGCCGGGGTGTTGATGATCAGGGAAGCCTGCCCGTTTGTGATAAAGTCCACGATATCCGGCCGTCCTGCACCGATCTTGGTGACTTCCGTCGCCGGAATGCCCATGTTACGGATCGCATTGCAGGTGCCTTTTGTAGCGACGATGTCGAATCCGCACTTGTGGAATGCCTTTGCCACTTCTTCCAATTCGTCCTTATCCCGGTCATTGATGGAGATCAGCACGGTCCCTTCTAACGGGTGCTTGGTCTGAGTGGCTTCCTGTGCCTTGTAGAAGGCTTCCCCGAAGTTGGAGGAGATCCCCAGCACTTCGCCGGTGGAACGCATTTCCGGTCCTAAGATCGGGTCGACTTCCGGGAACATATTGAAGGGGAATACCGCTTCTTTTACACCGTAATGAGCGAATTTCTTTTCCTTCAGTTCCGGCACCGGAGAAGGTCTTCCGGTGAAAGGAGATGTCATGATATCCGTAGCGATCTGGACCATCTGGATATTGCAGACCTTGGATACGAGGGGCACGGTCCGGGAAGCTCTCGGATTGGCTTCCAGTACATACACCACGCCGTCTTCGATGGCATACTGCATATTCATCAGCCCCACTACATTCATTTCCTGAGCGATCCTGCGAGTGTATTCCTTGATCGTTGCGATCTGATCTTCTGTCAATCCTTTCGGCGGCAGTACACAGGCGGAGTCACCGGAGTGGACGCCGGCCAGCTCGATGTGCTCCATCACAGCCGGCACGAAAACGTGTTCCCCGTCGCTGATGGCGTCGGCTTCACATTCTGTGGCGTGGTGGAGGAACCGGTCGATCAGGATCGGACGATTCGGTGTTACGCCGACCGCTGCGTTCATGTAGAACGTCATATCTTCATCATCATAAACGACTTCCATTCCTCTGCCTCCCAGCACGTAGGACGGCCGCACCATGACCGGATAGCCGATCTTGTTGGCGATGGAAAGCGCTTCATCTACCGTGACCGCCATGCCGGATTCCGGCATGGGGATATTCAGTTTGTCCATCATGGCACGGAACAGATCTCTGTCTTCCGCCATGTCGATGGTCTCCGGGGAAGTTCCCAGAATGTTGACACCGGCTTCCTTCAGCCCGGTCGCCAGATTCAGCGGCGTCTGTCCGCCAAACTGCGCGATCACGCCAAGCGGTTTTTCTTTCTTATAGATGCTCAGAACGTCCTCCATGGTGAGGGGTTCAAAGTACAGTTTGTCAGATGTATCGTAATCCGTCGACACCGTTTCCGGATTGCAGTTGACGATAATAGTCTCAAAGCCCAGTTTCTTCAGCGCTTTCGCTGCGTGGACACAGCAGTAGTCGAATTCGATCCCCTGGCCGATCCGGTTGGGGCCGCCGCCCAGGATCATGATCTTCTTCTCATTGTCGCTGGCCTTGCTGTCCTCTACCGGGGGGTAAGTGGAATAGTAATAGGCGGAATCCGGGGTGCCGCTGACATGAACGCCTTCCCAGGCTTCCACGATGCCTGCCTCTTCTCTCTGCTGACGGATCTGGTCTTCCTTCACGTTCAGCAGTTTCGCCAGATACCGGTCGGAGAACCCGTCCAGTTTAGCCTGCTTCAGTTCCTCCACCGGCAGGACATCGTTTTTATTGTCCTTGCTGTGGCGGGGCATTATATTGTAGATCGGCTGATTTCCTGCCGACTTTTCCTTCGCCTTAAAGGTCAGGAGGTGTTCTTCCTCCTCCACCAGTTCCTTCATCTGTTCGATAAACCAGACCTTGATCTTGGTGAGATCGTGAAGTTCTTCCACCGTGGCACCCTTCCGCAGCGCCTCGTACATGATGAACTGACGGTCGCTGGTGGGAGTGATCAAAAGCTTCAACAGCTCTTCCTTGGTCTTTTTGTTATAATCCTTCGCATAGCCCAGCCCATAACGGCCGTTTTCCAGGCTGCGGATGGCCTTCTGGAAGGCTTCTTTATAGGTCTTGCCGATGCTCATGACTTCGCCAACAGCCCGCATCTGGGTCCCCAGCTTATCCTGGACGCCCTTGAATTTTTCAAAGGCCCAGCGAGCGAATTTGATGACGACATAATCGCCGTCCGGCACGTATTTATCCAGCGTTCCGTATTTGCCGCAGGGGATATCGTCCAGATCCAGCCCGCAGGCCAGCATGGCGGATACCAGTGCGATCGGGAAACCGGTGGCTTTCGAAGCCAGCGCCGAGGAACGGGAGGTCCTCGGGTTGATCTCGATGACGATGATCCGGTCGGATACCGGGTCGTGAGCGAACTGTACGTTGGTACCACCGATAACGCCGACCTTGTCTACGATCCGGTAAGCCTGTTCCTGCAGCCGTTTCTGGACCTCTTCCGAAATGGTCAGCATCGGTGCGGAACAGAAGGAGTCGCCGGTGTGGACCCCCATGGGGTCGATGTTTTCAATGAAGCAGACGGTGATCATATTGCCTTTGGAGTCCCGGACTACTTCCAGCTCCAGTTCCTCCCAGCCCAGAACGGACTCTTCCACCAGGACCTGGCCCACGATACTGGCCTGAAGCCCTCTGGAACATACCGTCTTCAGCTCTTCTCTGTTATATACCAGACCGCCGCCTTCACCGCCCATGGTGTACGCCGGACGAAGGACTACCGGATACCCCAGTTCTTCAGCGATCGCCAGGGCTTCCTCCACGGATTCGGTGATGTGGCTTCTGGCCATTTCCACGCCGATTTCCGTCATGGTCCGTTTGAATTCTTCCCGGTCCTCACCTCTCTTGATGGCATCTACCTGAACGCCGATGACTTCAACGCCGTATTTGTCCAATACCCCGGCTTCCGCCAGTTCCGAGCAAAGGTTCAGACCGGACTGCCCGCCCAGATTCGGCAGCAGCGCATCCGGCCGCTCCTTGGCGATGATCTTTTCGATCCGCTCCACATTAAGCGGCTCGATATAGGTCACATCGGCGGTCTCCGGGTCCGTCATAATGGTGGCCGGATTGGAATTCACCAGCACGATCTCGTAACCGAGGCTTTTCAGGGCCTTACAGGCCTGGGTGCCGGAATAGTCGAATTCACAGGCCTGGCCGATGATGATGGGGCCGGAGCCGATGATCATTACTTTATGGATATCTGTTCTTTTCATATTGATCCCTCCCGTCTGGATCGTTAGCAGAATTAACTTCGAATCAAGTCAGAAAACCGGTCTTTGGGCCGTGTTTTTTCTGTCTTCTTTACCTCTCTCTAAATATAAAATTATACCTTATTAAGGCCTTGTTTTCAAAACTTTTTTTGGGATATGAGGGCCTCCCCGTCGATTTTTTTCAAGATATTCTTCAGGATACGAACATAAAAAAACGGACGACAAATCATCGTCCGTTATCCGCTTATCACAGCATATTGTATTGTTCATCGGAAACCGGTTCCAGCCACTCGCTGCGGCAGTTTTCTCCGGGCACTTCCAGCGCGATATGGGAAAACCAGGTGTCCGCCTTGGCACCGTGCCAATGCTTCACTCCCGCAGGGATCTCGATGATCGTTCCGGGCACCAGTTCGATCGCAGGCTTTCCTTCTTCCTGGTACCACCCTTCACCGGCGATGCAGATCAAAATCTGTCCGCCCCCCTGGTCGGCATGGTGGATGTGCCAGTTGTTCCGGCAGCCCGGCTCGAAGGTCACGTTCGCCATAAATATCGGAGACTCTTCCGATGTCGTCAAGGGCTTGAGATAACTTTCACCGATGAAGTACTGCGCATACTCTTCGTTAGGCATTCCGGTCCCAAACATGTTGATCCTGTCAAATTCCTTTTTATCAAGATACTTCATTGTTTTTCCTCTGATTCTTTCTCTCTTCTATTGCAAATCTACCGCATTATATCATTTTTTCACCGATTTGAACAGGAATAATTTTACAGTTTGCCACAGCTTATTTTTCGCGTCATCTCTGCCCTTCACTTGTCTTAATATCATACTTTTGTCCGACCTGCGATGATGTCCCGGTAATCCGCCAGATTCTTCTTCAGAAGATTGGGGATGTCCAGTTCGTAGGGACACCTGGTCTTGCACAGACCGCACTCCGTGCACTCTTCGATCCGCTCCATTTCCTTTTGCCAATATTCCGTCATCCAGTCTGCCGACGGAGCCCGCCGGATCATCTGTGAGATCCGGGCACACTGGCTGATGATGATCCCGACGCTGCAGGGCGAGCAATAGCCGCATCCCCGGCAGAACCCGTCCAGAAGTTCCTCCCGGTCCTTTGCGATAACAGCCTTCAACTCTTCATCCAGCACCGGCTCTTCGTCAAAGAAGTCCAGCCACTCCTCCAGTTCTTCCATCCGCTGTACGCCCCAGATGGGAAGCGCGTCATACTGCAGCATAAAGGCCATACAGGCTTTCGCATTGGTCAGCAGCCCGCCGGAAAGCCCCTTCATGGCCAGGAATCCCACCCCAGCCTCCTTGCAGCTTTCCACTAAAGCGATATCCCGATCGGTAGCCAGGTACGAAAAGGGAAACTGCAGGACTTCATAAAGTCCGCTCTGCACGATCTCTTCCGCAATGCCGATCTTATGGGCGGTGATGCCGATGTGCCGGATCTTTCCTTCCTCTTTGGCCTGCAGCAGGGCTTCGTACATGCCCGTCCCGTCTCCCGGTGCGTAGCACTGCTGTACGAAGTGGAGCTGATAGAGGTCGATATAGTCCGTTTTGAGGTTTCTCAGAGAGGTTTCCAGGTCCTTCCAAAAGTCCTCCGGAGTCTTCGCCGTGGTCTTCGTGGCGATATAGACCTTGTCCCGCATCCCTTCAAAGGCGGCCCCCAGCTTTTCTTCACTGTCAGAATACGCCCTGGCGGTGTCATAAAAGGTCATCCCGCCTTCGTACGCCCGCCGAAGGATCTTCTTCGCCGTCTCCATGTCCACCCGCTGGATGGGCAGGGCTCCAAATGCATTCTGCGGGGTCACGATCCCGGTCTTCCCCAGTTCCATCATTTTCATTTATAGCTGCATCTCCTTCCAGTCCAAATAACGCTGCATCATAGTCGCGAACTGAGCCCTGTCCGCGGTCGCCTGAGGCACAAGCCCCTCTTCTTTTCCGCGAAGGATCTCTTCCGATACCGCCCACCCCACGGCGCCGGCAGCCCAGTCGCTGACCGCACCGGCATCGGCGAACATCCAATAATCACCGCTTTGAGGTTCAAACTGATCCGAAAGAGCGAACCGATACAGGAATACTGCCATCTGTTCCCGACTCACGGGAGCGTACGGTTCAAAAGTCGTTTCGGAAGTGCCTTGAGTGATGCCGGTCTCCGAAGCCCAGCGTACCGCCTTCTCATACCAGCTCCCGGCTTCCACATCCGCAAAACGATTCCGAAGCAAGTTGCCCGGTTCTCCGGCCATACGGTACAGGACCGTGGTAAACATCGCCCGGTTCATGGGTTCGCCCGGAGCAAAAGTCGTCTCAGAGGTCCCCGACATCAAACCGTTCATATACACAAAGACCACAGCATTTGCGAACCAGTCATCCTTGGATACATCGGTGAAGGGAACTCCCTCCGGAGGAATCACCGGAGGCTCGACCGGTTCCGGAGGCTCTACAGGGACCGTCGGCTGGTTGGTGCGGTCAGCAAACAGATCCGCCAGGATCTCGTCTGCATACATGTTCATGTAACCATCCGGGTCCGCCAGCGTGGATCGATTCCACCGAAAGAAACTGCAGCGGGTGAAGTAATTCCCGGTTCGGTTCAGATACTCATACTTCTGGGTGCCCGGATACCGGGACATATAGGAAGCGGCCAGTGCAGCCGCCTGACTGCCGTATTTCCCGTCCGGTGTTGGGGTCCCTGCGATCTGGACTCCTGCCTGGGGCGTCGAATGCACCAGCACAAAACTCTTGTCCCGGCATTGCCCCAGCACGATAAAAGTATGGCCCTCATGGTATCCGATATCCCCGGCCCTCAGCACATAGTTATTGGCGGCGAGATCCGCATTGGAGATCACCGTACCCCATCCCCGGGCCTGGTAGGTATTCCCCACTTCCCGTGAAGTACACGTGTAGCCTCTTCCCACATTGCTCACGCTGTGCATTCCCTGATAGGTGCTCCAACCCACGAAGCCCGAGCAGTCAAAGCCTTTCGCCCGATTGGCCGCGGAAAGGTCATTGTAATTGTGGTAATCATAGTTGCTGTCCTGGCTGTTGTACCAGTCGATCATGACTTGGGGAACTCCGATCGTTGTGGCATTGTTCCAACCTCCACCCCACACATACAGAACGGTCCCCACCGGTTCCAAAGCCGATAACAGAAAACTTCGAACAGTTTTATCGCCCGGTGCAGCCGAGACGACGCTCCCCTCCGTAACCGGCATCAGCCCCAAAAGCACAACCGCCGTGAGCAGGAGGTATATCAATCCTTTTTTCATGGTTCCATTTCCTTTCCCAGGCAGGAAAACATTAACAATCATTTTAAACAGAATACCAAAGAATCCACCAAAAAACAATCCCCGCTGTTCCATGCAGCGAGGACTGTTGTTTACATTTGTTCAATCTATTTCAGCTTTTCTTCCCATTCGCCTTCCTTGAATCCGGTCAGGACGAATCCGTCACCGACCACTAAAGGCCGTTTGACCAGCATACCGTCGCTGGCCAGCAGCGAAAACTGTTCATCCTCCGTCATGTCCGGCAGCTTCTTGGAAAGACCCAGCTCACGATATTGCATGCCGCTGGTATTGAAGAACCGCTTCAGCGGCAGACCGCTCATGGCATAATACTCCCGCAGTGTGCTTTCGTCCGGATGTTCTTCCTTGATATCCAGCACTTCATGTTCAATACCGTTTTCATCCAGCCACTTCAGGGCTTTTTTACAAGTCGTGCATTTGCTGTAACAGTATACCTTGATCATGTTTCTCCTCCTTTTAAAAACCTCCCAATCCTCTGTGGCCGTACACCTTCATGCGGTTCAATGACTCTTCGAGGGCAGTGAATTCCTCATCCGTCAGTTCCACATTCCAGGAATCCAGATTCTCGATGATCCGCTCCTTGTTTTTAGATCCGGGGATCGGCACCACATTCGGGTACTTATGCAGCATCCAGGCAAGGCTGATCTGGGCAGGGGTGGCATTTTTCTTCCCGGCAAATTCCTTCAGCATTTCCACGATGGGCTGATTGCCTTCGATATTCCGCAACATTCTTTTTTCCATTGAAAGCCACCTCACTTAAAGAAACAGATCAGGTTTTCAAACGCGCCCTTTATACCTTCGATGGTCTTGACCACTCTTAAATCTTCATTGCCCTGCAGGATCATCTCTGCACCTCTTTCTTTCTATCAGCTGTTTAGGAAACTACGGTTACATATTACCAAATGCAATTTCTATTTACAAGTTATATGCGTAAATCTATCGTTTATGCTTTTTCGAACTCCGGTCTCCAGGCCGCGAATCCGGCCAGTTGCTCGTCTGTGCGATAATAATATCTTTCATCCTTGTCCAAAGCCGCGATGCGTTCCATTTCTTCGTCCGTCAGCTTGAAATCCAGGATATCCAGATTGTCCTTGATATGATCCACGTTCTTGCTGCCGGGAATCACGACGAAACCCATCTGCGTGTGCCAGCGGAGGATGACCTGGGCCGGGCTCTTTCCATATTTTCTGCCAAGTTCCGCAAACAACGGTTCATTGATGAGAGACTTGTCTCCATGACCCAGCGGGTACCAGCTCATCAGTTTGATCCCGTACCGATCCAGGGTCTTGCGCAGTTCCTTCTGGGTATAATAGGGGTGCGCTTCCACCTGGATGAACTGGGGCACGATCTCCCATTTTGTCTGGAGTTCTTCGATGTATTCTCCTTCGAAATTGGAAATGCCGATGGATTTTGCTTTCCCTTCTTTATATGCCTTTTCCAGCTGTCTGTATCCGGCAAGCCAGTTCCCGGCGGGCTGGTGGATATAGAGGAGATCCACATAATCGACTCCGAGCCGCTCCAGCGTTTCTTCTACGGCATTCTCGTTCTCATACTCACTGGGCCAGAGCTTTGTGGAGATGAAAACGTCCTCCCGTTTCATCCCGCTGTCCTTGATCCCTCTGCCGCAGGCTCTCTCATTCACATAGGCATTCGCTGTGTCCACGAGGGAGTACCCCATTTTCAGTGCTTCTCTGACACTGTTCTCCGCTTCTGCCGGAGAAAGCATAAAGGTCCCGATCCCGACGACCGGGCATTTTACTCCGTTGTTCAGTACTGCATATTCCATGTTTTTTCCTCCTGTTCTCTTATTCTGCGCTTAACTGATATTCCCCTGTCCGGATCGCTGCGATC
>CADBSL010000158.1 GCA_902797345.1 uncultured Eubacteriales bacterium | reverse complement strand
GGCGGAAGGAAGACAGATGACCAGATCCGAATACACCAAGCGTGAAGCGGAACTGGAATACTTAAAAAGTGTAAGAAGACCGGAGGTCCAGGAGCGGATCAAAGAAGCCCGTTCTTACGGGGATATTTCCGAAAATGCGGAATACGATGCAGCTCAGGACGAAAAGGCGGAACTGGATGAAAAGATCAGCCGGCTGGAGGAACTTTTGAACACCGCCGTTGTTATCGAAGACGAAGATATCGACACGGAATTCGTGGGCGTTGGGTTGACGGTCAAGGTCAAAGATCTGGAATTCGATGAAGAAGTGGAATTTTCCATCGTCGGATCTTCCGAGATCGACCCGGAGAAAAACTACATTTCCAGCGAGTCTCCCATCGGAAAAGAACTGGTGGGCAAGCGCGTAGGCGATGTGGCGGAAATCGTCGTGCCGGATGCTACGATCAAGTTTGAGGTCCTGGAGATCTTCAAACGGGAATTGTCTTAAAAGATATTGTACAAATATACAAAAGAATAGGAGAGGAAACATGGCAGAAATCACTTACAGGACTATTGATGAAAACATGCCCGAAGTGCTGAGAGTCAGAAGAGAGAAGCTGTTCAAGCTTCAGGATGAAGGGCGGAACCCCTTTGAGGTCGAAAAGTACGATGTCACCGCGTACAGCGAAGGGATCAAAGCGGATTTCGAAGCTTACGAAGGCAAAGAAGTGTCCATCGCCGGCCGGATCATGGCCAAAAGAAGAATGGGCAAGGCGTCTTTCATCGACATCCAGGACAGAGACGGCCGGATCCAGGTCTACGTTCGGAAGGATGAGATCGGGGAAGAAGAATACAGTTATTTCATCACCTACGACATCGGCGACATCGTCGGGATCAAGGGCGACGTCTTCAAATCCAAGACCGGTGAAGTATCCATCAAAGCCCATTACGTGCTGTTGATGAGCAAATCCCTGCAGGTGCTGCCGGAAAAATTCCACGGCCTCACTGACACCGAGATCCGGTATCGTCAGCGTTACGTGGACACCATCGTCAATCCGGAAGTCAAGGAAGTCTTCCTGAAGAGGACCAAGATCGTCAAGGGGATCCGGGAATTCATGGACGGCCGGGGATTCCTGGAAGTGGAGACACCGATCCTGGATACCATTGCCGGCGGTGCAGCAGCCAGACCCTTTATCACCCACCACAATACGCTGGACATCGACATGTATATGAGAATCGCCAACGAACTCTTCCTGAAGAGACTGATCGTCGGCGGATTCGACAGAGTGTATGAAATGGGTCATATGTTCCGGAACGAGGGGATGGACCCGAAGCACAATCCGGAATATACAGCGATCGAAATGTATCAGGCTTACGCCGATTACAATGATATGATGGAACTGACCGAGAGCCTGGTGGAATACCTGTGCATCAAGGTCAACGGCACCACCAAGATCAATTACCAGGGTACCGACATCGACTTCAAGACCCCCTGGAAGAGAGCTACCATGGTGGAAATGGTCCGGGATTATGCCGGCGTAGACTTCGACAAGATCCTGACGGACGAAGAAGCCATCGCTGTCTGCAAGGAAAGAGGAATCGAAGATGCGGAAAAGATGAACCGGGGCAAGGCTATCGCAGCCTTCTTCGAAGAATACTGCGAAGACCACCTGGAACAGCCGATCTTCATTACCCAGCACCCGGTGGAAATTTCCCCGCTGGCCAAGAGAAATCCGAAGGACCCGGCTATGACCAACCGGTTCGAAGCCTTTGCCAACGGCTGGGAGATCGCCAATGCTTTCTCCGAACTCAATGACCCCATCGACCAGAAACTGCGGTTCCTGGATCAGTTGAAGGAAAGAGAAGCCGGTGACGATGAAGCTCACATGATGGACGAAGACTTCGTCAACGCCATCGAAGTCGGCCTGCCTCCGACAGGCGGTCTGGGCGTCGGCGTAGACAGAGTTATCATGCTGCTGACCAACCAGCCTTCCATCCGGGATATCATCCTCTTCCCGACCATGAAGCCGCTGGATAAGGGCGGTGTGAATGCGGCAGCCAATGCAGCCATGAAAGCGGCTCAGGAAGCGGCCGGCAAGGTGAAATTAGACCTGTCCAAGGTGAAGATCGAACCTCTGTTTGAAGATATGATCGACTTTGACACCTTCTCCAAGAGCGACTTCCGCGTCGTAAAGGTCAAGGAATGCGAAGCCGTGAAGAAGAGCAAGAAGCTGCTGAAGTTCGTGCTGGACGACGGTTCCGGAGAAGACCGGGTGATCCTGTCCGGCATCCACGAGTATTATGAACCGGAAGATCTTATCGGCAAGACCTGCGTGGCCATCACCAACCTGGAACCCAGAATGATGATGGGCATCGAATCCCAGGGCATGCTGATCTCCGCCGTTTACGAATATGACGGAGCGGAAGCCCTCAACCTGCTGATGCTGGATGATTCCATCCCGGCAGGAGCGAAGCTATACTAAAAACCGGTTGACTCGAGCCGTAATACAGAAATTTCATAAATGAATACATGACAGCGACCCCGAAGATACTCTTCGGGGTCGTTTTTATGCAGATAAGGCCGGGGATCAGCCGGCGGCGAAGCCGGTGATGTACCGGTAGAGGAAGGTGACGATCTGGGCCCGGGTACAGCCGTCCCCCGGACAGAAGGTGGTGGACGTCATTCCGGTGGTGATATTGTTTTTGACTGCGAACAGCACTGGAGTGTAGAACCAATCGGTGGTCTTTACGTCTGTAAAGGGGTTGCTGGCAGCAACGGTCGGTTTTCCCTTCATCGCGTACAGGAAGGTGACCACCTGGCCCCGGGTCACCGTGTCATTCGGGCTGAAAGTGGTGGAGGAGGTGCCGTTGGTGATGCCGTTTTCCACCGCCCACATCACGGCCTTGTAAAACCAGTCGCTGCTCTTCACATCTTTGAAGGGGCAGTTGCTGCCGGAAGGTTCCGGGCTCCCTTTGGAGTTCCACAGGAACATGACCGTCTGGGCCCGGGTGCAGGTGGCTTCCGGACTGAAGGTGGAAGAGGAGGTGCCGCTGGTGATCTTTGAAGTCACGGCGAAATCCACATAGGGGTGGAACCAGTCGCTCTCCGACACATCGGTGAAATTCTTGGAAGGACAGTCGTGGTTCCATTTTGCGTAGAGGGTGAAGCTGGATTCCACCGGGGTGTT
>CADBSL010000157.1 GCA_902797345.1 uncultured Eubacteriales bacterium | reverse complement strand
GCCACCGCCAGCCGGTAGTCGAAGTGGATGTCCGCCACCAAAGGCAGGTGGATCTTCTCCCGGATCTCCGAAAGGGCAGCTGCCGCCTCCATGGTGGGCACTGCACAGCGGATGATCTCACAGCCGGCTTCCTCCAGCCGCAGGATCTGATCCACCGTCTCCCGGACGTTTTCCGTTTTTGTATTGGTCATGGACTGGATCGTCACCGGGGCGCCGCCGCCGATGGCCACGGTGCCGCAGTGGATCTGCTTTGTCTGTTTCATTTGATTCTCCTTGTTAGCTGGAAGCTCCCAGCTCCCAGCTACAAAATAAACTGATGGATATCCTTAACGGTGATCAAAACCGCCAACAACATCAGCAGCAGAAATCCGAAGTAATGGATCCGTCCTTCGATCTCCGGATCCAGTTCTTTCCCGGTGATGGCGCACAGCAGCAGGAACAGCAACCGTCCCCCGTCCAACGCCGGCAGGGGCAGCAGGTTGATCACCGCCAGGTTCACGCTGATCAGCGCCGCCATGAACAGCACGTACACCAGCCCTCCCGTATGGACGCCGTCGTCCATCACGGAGACGATGCCCACCGGACCCACCACGTCATTCACCGACGCGCCGCCCGTCAGGAGCATCCACAGCGACTGATACATGAGCTTCACCAGCTCCACCGATTCCGCAAAGGAGTTCTTCACCGCACTGAAAAAGTTGGGCTGCCGCCCGGCGTAGATGCCGATGTACAGTCCTCCCTCTTCATTTTCCAGCACTTCCACTCCGGAGACCGTGATCTCTTTTGAATCCCGGACCGCCGTCACGGTGAGCTGATCTCCGACTTTCGATTCGGAGATCTCCTCCACCACATCCTCCCAGGAGTCTGTGGGAACGCCCTGCACCGCCACGATTTTGTCGCCGGCCTGAAGCCCCGCCTTCTCCGCCGGGCCCCCTTCCACCACGCCGGAAAGGGTCGTCACCGGAGAACCGATGATCATCAGCATCACGATGAGGATCACGATCGCCATCAGATAATTCATGATGGCGCCGGCAGAGACCACCAGGATCCGCTTCGGGATCGATTTCGAGGCGAAGCTCCCTGCGGTCCCGGTGTCTTCGTCTTCCCCCTCCATGGCGCAATAACCGCCGATGGGAAAAGCCCGAAGGGAATACTGAGTGCCGTTCTTCACTTTTTTCGCCAGCAGCGGACCCATCCCAACAGCGAATTCGTTGACGGTGATCCCGCATTTTTTGGCCGTGATAAAATGCCCGAATTCGTGACCGATGATCAACACTTCGAGCATCAAAATAACTATAACGATCGTTTTAATCATATCTCTAAACCTTTACTGTCTCCAGGACCCTTGCCCGGGTCTCCCGGTCCAGCGCCAGGATATCTTCCAACGTATCTGCCTTCACCGGCGAGAAGTTCATCATCCAGTCCACCAGCCGGTCCTGGATGTCCGTGAACCCGATCTTCTCCTGCAGGAAAAGACCCACCAATACCTCATTGGCCGCATTCAGAGTGCAGCAGGCACCGCCCCCGGTCTTCAACGCTCCGTAAGCTAGGTCCAGGGTCCGGAACACTTCCCGGTCCGGTTCTTCGAAGGTCAGCTGACCCAGCTTCGCCAGATCCAGGCTCTCCTCCTCCATGGGCACCCTTTCCGGATACGCAAAGGCGTAGGCGATGGGCACCCGCATGTCCGGCAGCCCCAGCTGCGCCATCACGGCCCGATCCTCGTATTCCACCATGGAGTGGATGATGCTCTGTGGGTGGACCACCACGTCGATCTTCTCCGGAGGAGCATCGAACAGGTGGTGGGCTTCGATGACTTCCAACCCCTTGTTCATCAGCGTAGCAGAGTCGATGGTGATCTTATTCCCCATACTCCAGTTCGGATGTTTCAGCGCATCCGCCACCCGGACCTGCTCCAGCTGTTTCCGGGTCCAGCCCCGGAAGGGCCCGCCGGAAGCCGTCAGGATGATTTTCCGGTATGGATTCATATCATTCCCCTGCAGGGACTGGAACACCGCGCTGTGCTCGCTGTCCACCGGCAGGATCTTCACGCCTTTTTCTGCGGCGGTACTCATCACCAGGTCGCCCCCCGCCACCAGGGTCTCCTTATTGGCCAGGGCCACATCCGTCCCCGCATCGATGGCCGCGCAGGTGGGCACCAGGCCCTGCATCCCCACCAGGGAATTCAGCACCAGGTCATTGCTCCCCAAGGCCGCCGCTTCCTTCAGACCTTCTTCCCCAAAGGCGAAGTCCGTCTTCGGATAACGCCGGGACAATCCCATTGCATCTTTCTCTTCTTTTGTCACTACCAATTCCGGTTCGAACTCCCGGATCTGCTCTTCCAGCAGCGAGAGGTTCCGGGCGCAGGACAAAACATTCGCCCGGTACCGGTCCGGGTTCTTCCGGATGATGTCCAGGGCCTGGGTACCGATGGAACCGGTGGATCCCAGGATCCCTATTCTCTTTATAGCCGTCATTTAGTGGATCTCCATTTTCATGATAATGAGCAGTATATACCAGCAAACCACCGGTGCCGTGAACAGCAGGCTGTCCACCCGGTCCAGTACGCCGCCGTGGCCCGGGATCAGTTTCCCGTAATCCTTCACTCTCAGCTTCCGCTTGAAAATGGAAGCCGTCAGGTCTCCCAACTGAGCGAAGATGCTGCCGATGATGCCGATGATCAGGCAGTGGAGCCACAGCCCCTCCGTAAAGAGGATCCCAAAGGCCAGGGATACCAGTGCCGAACCCAACACGCCGCAGACAGCACCCTCCCGGGTCTTCTTGGGGCTGATGGACGGACAAAGCTTCTTATCTCCGAAAATGTGGTACTTCCCAAGGAAATAGCCGCCGAAGTAAGCTGCGATGTCTGTCACGAAGGCCGTGATCACTACCAACCAGGCCAGTCTTGCATAATCCCCCAGATCCGCGATCCACGCCAGGTGGAACATAAAGAAGGTGATGTAGGCAATGCCGGTGATGGTCAGCATAGCATCTTCCGAGATCCGTTTGTGGATATTGAACAGGTACAGGAGACTCGCCAGAACGCTGACAAAGAGCCACAACAGGTAAAACACCGGATCCAGGTGGAAAAAGCTGAAGCAATACAGCAGCACCGCCGAACCCACGGCGATGGGGAAACTGGCTTTGATCTCGTCCTTGTGGTGGACAGTAAAGAATTCATATAAAGCCAGGATCGTCACTGCCAGCGCAAAGATCTTCAGCCAGATCCCGCCCAGGAACACGAATACCAGCAGCGGTGCCAGGATGCACCCGGAGATGATTCTCGTTTTCATGTTATCTTCCTCCAAAATTACGTTTTCTGTGTGTAAAAGCCTGCAGGGCTTCCTCGTAGGCTTTCTCATCGAAGTCCGGCCAGAGGGTGTCGGTGAAATAGAATTCACTGTAGGCACACTGCCAGATCAGGAAATTGCTCAGCCTCAGTTCTCCGCTGGTGCGGATGATCAGATCCGGATCCGGCATCCCGCCGGTGTATAACGCCGCGGAGATGTCCTCCTCCTTCAGATCCTCCGGATCGCGCTTTCCGTCCCGGACTTCCCCGGCAATCTTTTTGACCGCTCTCAGGATCTCGTCCCTTCCCCCGTAATTCAGTGCGATGTTAAACTGTAATCCCGTGTTATTTTTGGTCTTCTCCACCGCATCCGCCACAGCCTTTCGGGCCGCTTCCGGGATGATGCTGTAATCGCCCAGGATATTGACCTTCACATTCTCCTGGTGGAGTTCACGGATCTCCCTTTCCATATAATAGACCAGGATCCGGAAAATGCCTCCCACTTCTTCCTCGGAACGCTTCCAGTTCTCCGTGGAGAAGGCATAGACGGTCAGGTAGTCGATCCCCAGTTCACCGGAGCGGCGAACGATCTTCTTCAGCGCTTCCATCCCGGCCTTGTGTCCCGAAAGCCGGGGCACACCGTGTTTTTTTGCCCAGCGGCCGTTGCCGTCCATGATCACCGCCACATGAGCAGGCATTGTCAAACTTTCACTCATACTATCTCCTAATACTATAATCCGGTCTCCCAGCTCCAAGCTTCCAGCTTCCCATACAGAACAGACGGCCCCGTCCGGAACCGCCCGCTATAATCAATATCTGCATAAGGTGATATGAAGCACATCCGCTTTCATGACCTGACGGACTACCCGCATCTCTGCCCCGTCGATGGGTCCCCGGGGCGGAGTCGTCTCCGACATCACATATTGTATTCCGGCCTCCCTAAGCAGCGCTTCCGCTTCCTCCTGCAGCCAGCCGGTCAGATCCGGTATTCCAGCCAAGGCTATACCTCCATGATCTCCTTTTCTTTGTCGGCAACGATGCCGTCGATCTGTTTGATGCTGTCGTCCACGATCTTCTGGGCTTCGTCCAGCGCGCCCTTCAGGTCATCTTCCGTGATCTCACTGGCCTTCTGCATCTTCTTCAATTCATCGTTGATGTCTCTTCTCATATTCCGAACTGCCACTTTCGCGTCTTCGCCCATCTTCTTGGCGGACTTGGTCAGTTCTTTTCTTCTCTCTTCCGTAGGCTGCGGGATCACCAGACGGATCACCTTGCCGTCGTTGGCCGGGTTGATGCCGATGTTGGCGATGTTGATGCCCTTTTCCACATCCGGAATGCTCTTGGGATCAAAGGGAGAGATCAGCAGCATCCGCGGTTCCGGAACGGAAATATTCGCCACTGCCTTCAGCGGTGTCGGGGTGCCGTAATAATCTACCATGACCCGGTCCAGGATCGCCGGATTGGCTTTGCCTGCCCGAAGGGTGTTCAGTTCATCTTTCAGGTATTTGATGGTTTTTTCGATCTTTTCAAGCATTGCATCATGCTGTGGGTAACGAGTTGCCATAGTTGTTCTCCTTTCCATTTACATCTATAACGATTTCTCGATTTATTTGTCATTCAATGAATGTTCCGATCTTTTCACCGCAGACGGCCCTCACGACGCCGTCCTTCTCGTTGAGCCCGAACACGTGGATAGGGATCTTGTTTTCCATGCAGAGGGAAGCCGCCGTGGAGTCCATGACCCCCAGTCCCTGATCCAGCAGGTCTCTGTGGGTAAGGGTGTCATATTTCTTCGCATCCGGGTTCTTTTCCGGGTCGTCATCGTAGACCGCATCCACCTTCTTCGCCAGAAGGATCACTTCCGCTTCGATCTCCGCTGCTCTGAGGGCCGCGGTGGTATCGGTGGAGAAGAAAGGATTGCCGGTGCCGGACCCGAAGATCACGACAATGTTCTTCCGCAGGTGGCTCATGGCCTTCCGGCGGATATAGGGTTCTGCCACTTCTCTCATTTCGATGGCGGTCTGCACTCTTGTGGGGATTCCGTTTCTTTCGAAGGCATCCTGCAGTGCCAGGGAGTTGATGACCGTAGCCAGCATCCCCATATAGTCAGCGGTGGCCCGGTCCATAGACTTGCTGGTCCGGCCTCTCCAGAAGTTGCCGCCGCCTACGACGACTGCTACCTGGACCCCCAAGTCCAGCACGCTTTTCACCTGGAGCGCCACCATCTGCAGCTTCTCTTCGTCCAGTCCAAAGCCTTTACCACCGGCCAGTGCCTCTCCGCTTATTTTCAATAACACACGTTTATATTTTGGTTCCATATTTTAGCCTCCAATCCAAGGATCGATACTCTTTTTTAACTGTCAGTATTATACCATCATTCCCACTTCGGTACAACACAGAACTTACTCCAATACCGCTCCGCAGTAGTCACACACCTTGACCCCGTTTCCGTAAGTCAGGAAGCGCTGCCGGAGGGACGGTTCGATCTGGGTGATGCACTTGGGGTTCCGGCATTTATCCAGGTCCACGAAACTCATCACAGATTCGTTGACGCTCAGGACCCGTCCGTTGTAGAAGTCCCCGGTCTCATTCAGCAGCAGCATGATCAGGCTCATCCGGACATACATCCCGTTTTCCGCCTGCTCAAAATAACAGGCTCTCTTATCCTTGTCCACATCGTAGTGGATCTCGTTGACTCTCGGCAGCGGGTGCAGGACGATCATGTCCTCCTTCGCCAGCTTCATCTTCTCTACATTCAAAATGCAGGAATCCTTGACTCTCTCGTATTCATCCAGGTCGGAAAAACGCTCCCGCTGGACCCGGGTCATGTAGAGGATGTCCACCTCTCCGATGCCTTCTTCGATGGTCCGGCACTCCCGGTAAGACGCCGAACCGCTGCGGTCCAGATCGTCGCAGATATACTGGGGCATCCGGAGCTCCTCCGGGGAAATGAAGACAAATTCATTGCCGGGATACCGGGACATGGCCTTTACCAGAGAGTGGGTGGTCCGCCCGTATTTCAGGTCCCCGCAGATCCCTACTTTCAAATGGTCCAGCCGCCCGAATTTGGACCGGATGGTATACAGGTCCGTCAGGGTCTGGGTGGGGTGCTGGTGTCCCCCGTCTCCCGCATTGATCACCGGGATCCGGGAGAACAGGGAAGCCGCCTTGGGCGCCCCCTCCACCGGGTGGCGCATCACGGCGATGTCCGAATAGCCGGACACGATCCGGATGGTATCCGGGATATTCTCTCCCTTGGCGGTGGAAGAAGAATTGGGGTCGGAAAACCCCAGGACACTGCCTCCCAGCCGCATCATCGCCGCCTCGAAACTGAAGCGGGTCCGGGTGCTGGGCTCGTAAAACAGCGTTACCATGATCTTCCCGTCGCATTGGTGCAAATACTTTTTAGGGTCATTTATGATCAGATCTGCCAGTTCAAACAGATCCTCAAGCTCTTTGACAGAAAAGTCGGTGGGCTCGATCAGATGTCTGATCTGAAGCATGCTATCATCCTTTCTTTTTATTTTATATAGATTATAATCGATTCTGCAAAAAAATCAAGGATGCCGCCAAAGCGATAAAGGGCACGAAAGGGATCTCGCGGATCCTGGAAAACCTTGAATTTCCAACGATAACAGGCAGGATCAAAACCCCGGCGCAGAAGATACCCGAGAGAAAAAAAGACAGAAAACTCAGCTTCGCCCCATCCACCGCCCCAAAGGCCAGTCCCAGGGCGGCAAACAGCTTCACATCGCCTCCGCCCACGCCCTCCGTGGCCACCGCCAGTGCCAGCGTGAGACCGCCCAGCAGCGCGGCTCCGGACAGGGCCGAGGCCCAGGAAAGCTCTCCCGAAAACACCCGGACGATGCCCAGCACCGCTATGATGATCGGTCCGGCATTCGGCACGATGCGGTGGCGGATATCTATGATGGCCAGGTTCCATAAAATGATCAGGATCAGGATGCCTAATACAGTATTCATCGAATGTACTCTCCTTTTGTGGTATAATGAGTAGAGTTAATCCAGGCTGCTGGGGCGACAATAG
>CADBSL010000156.1 GCA_902797345.1 uncultured Eubacteriales bacterium | reverse complement strand
ATTGTATCATTCCGGGAGAGGGTTTTCTACGGGATAACGGGCGAAAATAATTTCGGAACATATGTTCACATTTTGATGAAAGTGTGATAGAATATTGAGAACAGTAAGGAAGGGGGCGAGGACCTTGGATCAGGAACTGAACAACGCACAATGGGAAGCGATCACTACTACAGAAGGACCTCTCCGGGTCATTGCCGGCGCAGGATCCGGAAAGACCCGGGCGCTGACACACCGTTACGCTTTTCTGGTGAACGAGATGGGCGTGCCGCCGGGGAATATCCTCTGCGTGACCTTTACGAACAAAGCTGCCGGGGAGATGCGGCAGCGGATCCACAACCTTATCGGTGACGAAGATACCGCCTATATCAACACCTTCCACGGCTTTTGCGTGTCGGTGCTGCAGGAGGACAGCCACGCAGTCGGCTACCCGAAGAGTTTTCTGGTACTGGACAACAGCGATATCGACGCCATGCTCCGGATCATTTACGAGGAGCGGGGATTGACCCTGAGGGATCGGACCTTTTCGGACGCCCGGGATATGATCGAGATCCAAAAACTAAAGGCAAAACCGGATTATTACAAAGATCTGATCGGCATGTCTCTGGAGGAGCTGGAGGAGAAGTACCGGTGGGCGGCCACCCGGGACGACATCATTTTCTACGGATATCTGTACCAACAGAAAAAATGCTTTGGACTGGACTACAACGACCTGATCATCTTCACCCTTCATATCTTTGCTCGGGATCCGATGATCTGCCGGAAGTGGCAGGAACGGCTCCAGTACATCATGATCGACGAGTTCCAGGACATCGACGGTCTTCAGTATGAACTGATGAAAGTGCTCAGCGGCTACCATCACAACCTCTTCATCGTTGGAGACCCGGACCAGACGATTTACAGCTGGCGGGGAGCGGATGTCCGGTATCTCCTGAATTTTGATAAAGACTTTCCCGGCACAGAGACGATCCTGATGCTGGAGAATTACCGAAGCACGCCGCAGGTCCTGGAGGCGGCGAATGCCCTGATCGACAAGAACCGCCTTCGGGTCAAAAAAGAACTGATCCCCCGGCGGGAACCTGGACCCCGTGTGCAGTTTTACTACGCAAAGACTGCTGAAGAGGAGGGCAAGTGGATCGTTTCCCGGATCCGTGCTCTCCGGGAGGCGGGGGCTTCTTACCGGGACATGACGCTGCTGTATCGGGCCCATTATTTGACCCGACCTCTTGAAAAAGTGCTGTTGGAAGAGAAGATCCCCTATCACATCTACAGCGGCGTGCCTTTCTTTGGCCGGGCTGAGATCAAAGATGCTCTGAGTTACCTGAGAATGGCGGTGATGCAGGATGACCTCTCCTTCCGCCGGATCGCCAATGTCCCCAAGCGAAATCTGGGCCGAAGACGGATGGCATTTCTGGAAAACTACGGGAAGGAGCATAGCTGCACTCTGTACGAGGGGCTGAAGCGGAACCTGGACGAGGATCTCTTCAAGGGGACCCGTGCCCGGAAATTCGTGGCATTGATCGAAGAGTTTTCCGGACGGGCGGGGGATGAAAGTGTGTCGGAACTGCTGTCGGCTCTGCTGGACCGCAGCGGTTACGAGGAGATGCTCCGGACGGAAGGTAGCCAGGAGCGGCTGGACAATCTGGCTGAGTTGAAGCAGTCCGTGTACGAGTATGAGACCACCTGCGGGGAAGAGGCCGGCCCCCGTCACTACCTGTCCCACGTAGCGCTCTTCTCCAACAGCGATGCGGAGGACCGGTCCGACAAGGTGAAGTTGATGACTATCCATGCGGCCAAAGGTCTGGAGTTCCCCTATGTTTTTCTCTGCGGTATGAATGAAGGAATTTTCCCCTCCCGGCGGGTTCGGGACCGGAAAGCCCTGGAGGAAGAGAGACGGCTGGCATTTGTCGCTATGACCCGGGCCTGCCGGCAGCTTCACCTGTCGGCGGCAGAGGGCAGGAACCATGACGGGACCTTCCGGTATCCTTCCCGGTTTTTGCTGGATGTGGGGGAGGAACACATGGAAATGGTGAAAAAACCGGAGGCGGGTTTGATCGCTGACGCCCGAAACCACATCCTTCGCAGTGAGCAGATCCTCCCGGACAATCTGCGGGAGAAAATGCTGAAGCCCGGAACCCGGGTCCGGCACACCTATCTGGGAAACGGAACGATTTTGGAAACAGATGCAGAAAAGGGACAGTACCGGATCCGATTTGACGGTCTGCCCACTCCACGGGCCCTGTCATTTCGAGCTAAGGTGGAGCCGCTTTCGGGAAAGGATTGAGCCCGGGGCTAATTTTTCATTGATTTCAAGATGTTTTTTCGGTATCATATAGTATTGGAACATCACAATGAAAGAGAGAGCATATATGATCTACAATACTGTATTAGACGCAGTAGGGAATACCCCTATGATCCGTTTGAACCATATGACCGGGCCGGAGGATGCCGAAGTCCTGGTAAAATACGAGGGACTCAATATCGGCGGTTCCATCAAAACCCGGACCGCTTTGAACATGATCGAAGCGGCAGAGGAAAAGGGGATCCTGAAACCGGATTCCATCATCGTGGAGCCCACCAGCGGCAACCAGGGGATCGGATTGTCCCTGGTCGGTGCCGTGAAAGGCTACCGGACCATCATCATCATGCCGGACTCCGTCAGTGAGGAGCGGCGGCTGCTGATCCGGCAGTACGGGGCGGAACTGATCCTGGTCCATGATGACAACAACATCGGCGAGTGCATCGATCGTTGTATCGAAACGGCTAAGAAGATGGCGGCGGAAGACCCAAAGGTCTTCATGCCGGACCAATTCTCCAACATGGACAACGTTCGGACCCACCTGAAATATACCGGGCTGGAGATCCTGGACCAGGTGGGAGGCCCGATCCACGGTTTTTGTTCCGGTATCGGTACCGGCGGCACGATCACAGGCATTGGAGAAGTGCTGAAAAAAGCCAACCCGGATATGCTGATCTGGGCGGCAGAGCCGGAACATGCAGCTATTTTGTCCGGCGGGTCCATCGGTTCCCATCTGCAGATGGGCATCGGAGACGGACTGATCCCTCCGATCCTGGATCAGGGGATCATCGACGGAATCGAGATCGTCACCGACGATGAAGCCATCAACACCACAAAGGAAGTGACTCGGAAGGAGGGGATCCTCTGCGGCATCTCCAGCGGCACCAATGTGTGCGTGGCGCTGAGAATGGCGAAACTCCTGGGAAAGGGAAAACGGGTCGTAACTATCCTGCCGGATACGGGAGAACGATATTTCAGCACAGAATTGTTTCAGTATGAGTAATGACATCGAGGGCAAGGGATGAGTGATAGAGAAAGACAAACGCGAATCGAGAACAGAAGACGGAATCGGCAGCCGGACAGACCTCAGGAGAGAACGCAGGAAAGACCAAGAAGACCGAGACCGGAAGAGGGTTCGCTGAAAGTACCGGAGCCGAAGGATAAATGGAGACTCAAATTTGAGGAACTGAAGGCGAAGGTCATCAAATTCGGGAAATATGTATGGACGGAGTGCAAGGACTGGCGGACGCTGGTGCTGCTGGGGATCGTGATGATCCTGGCATACACGCCGGTGTGGCTGGGATATTTGCTGTTCCACCTGTTCAAGTGGAAGTGGTGCCTTGCCATGGCGACGGGGTATATGCTTTTCTGGGCAGGCCCGGCGACTCCCTTTATTCCCCTTTGCATCGCCATCACACTGGCCATCAAACGGGTGCTTTGGACCCGGGGAATGCTGCCGGAACCGGCTAATACGGAAGAAAAGAGAGTAACTGTATACAAAAAACGGCCTCAGCAGAAGAAAAAGAAGGATTCCTTCCTGAAGCCGGTGCTGGATCTGTTGAAGTATATGAAATCATAAAACATTCAGGCGGAGGGTAACCAATCCTCCACCTGAATCTGTTAGGGGTGAATACAATCTTGTTTCAACCAATAGTGCCGATCAAATCCACTCGATGACCTGTGTGAGGGATCAGGCGCTCTAAAACATCTGCCGTTCGGATCTTCAGATATCCTGTGTTGGAACCATCTCTGAAGAGGATCTCCTCAGCTTCTGCGAGCTGCTTGTCCATCACGATTCGGACGCCTTCGGCGGAATCCAGCAAAATGCTGAATAAGGTCAGGGATTCCGGCGATGTTTCCAGAATGTCGGTCATCTCCTGCTCGGATGCGGGGATAACGCTTGAGATCTGGAGAACTTTGCAGAATTCCTCCTCATCGAAATCCTTGCCGGATGTCGTGACAAAGAGGAAAAATGTGTTTGTGTCCGGTTGTTTGAACAATAACGTTTTGGCCATCTCAACTTCCAATTGTTGCTCGATCAGCGGTCTGTCCTGCGCTGATACGTTTTCTTCCAGTTCTATACACTCATACCCGATCTGAAGCTCATTCAGAGACTTGTAAGTCAGGAACTGAAGGATGGTTTGAAAGTGTTTCGGAGCTTCGGTTCTGAACCGGCGGAAATAATCCATAGAACCAACCACCTCTTTCTATTTCTATTTCCAAAAAACATTGCGTTTCTCCTTGTTTTATTATATCACTTCTGTTAGAATCAAAAAAGATAATTATTCGAATGCTTGTTATAGAGAAAAGGAATGGATAATAATGGATGGCAATATTCAGAAATATTTAGCGTTTCTACGCACAGTTGAGAACGGAAGCTTCACCCGGGCGGCGGAGATCCTGAATTATTCTCAGTCTTCCATCAGCAAGATGATCGCAGATCTGGAAAAGGAATGTGGGATGAGCCTGATGGAGAGAGGGAAGAGCGGGATCCAACTGACACCGGACGGAAGAGAACTGCTGCCTTATATCCAGCTTCTCTGTGAGGACTTCAGAATGCTGGAGCACCATGTGGAGGAGATCAACGGAGTCCAAAGCGGGATGATCCGGATCGGTACCCTGCCCAGCATGGCGATCCATTGGCTCCCCAATATCATCCATCGATTCCACGAAGACTACCCCAATATCGAATATGAACTGATGATCGGCAATTATACAGAGATCGAGCAGTGGATCGGCGAAGGAAGAGTGGACTGCGGTTTTGTGGAGCTGCCCACCCGGCCGGAATTCGACACGATTTTTCTGGAAAAAGATGAGTATAAAGTGATCATGAATAAAAATCATCCGCTGGCGGCAAAGGATACAGTGGATATCGAGGATCTGGAGGGAGAGCCATTTATCATGCTGGCGACCAAGGACAATCTTCAGGTGCCGGACATCCTGAATCGGTACCATGTACAGCCGAATGTGGTCCTGACTACCTGGGAGGACTTTGCGGTGATGGGGATGGTGGAAAGAGGCTTCGGCGTAGCGATCGAGCCGAATCTGATGCTCAGGAGAATCGACTTTCAATTTGAAGTCCGCAGTTTGACAGAGCCCTGTTACCGAAGCATGGGGTTGGGATTCCGAAGCCAGAAGACCGCCTCTTCTGCAGTGAAGAAGTTCCTGCAGTATCTGAAATACAGAGATGAGACCTTGGAAGAGAGGAAGCAAGTGGAATGAAGACAGCAGCGTTGGTAATCTTTCTAGTGATGTATCTGTTGATGATCGTCAAGTCTTCTCACCGGACCTGGTTCGCGCTGGGGGCGGCCATATTGTTTATGGTCGTGGGAGTCCTTTCCCCGGGGGAGGCGCTTGGTGCCGTCAACTGGAACGTATTGATGATGATGTGCGGGACGATGGTGATCGTATCTTATTTCATCGACTCTCAGATGCCGGGAAGGATCGCGGATAAAATCTTGGGGAAATCCTCGGACGTCCGCAGCGTCATCATCCTCATGTCCCTTTTTGCCGGAGTCATATCCGCCCTGGTCGATAATGTGGCCACAGTGCTGATGATCGCGCCGGTAGGCATGGCGGTATGCCGGAAAATGGACATTTCTCCGGTGCCCATGATCCTTGCCATCGCCGTTTCTTCCAATCTTCAGGGAGCGGCGACGCTGGTGGGGGATACCACGTCCATCCTGCTGGGAGATTATGCCCGGATGGATTTTCTGGACTTTTTCTGGCTGCATGGTAAGCCGGGGATCTTTTTCGGCGTGGAACTGGGAGCATTGGCGACCATCCCGGTGATGCTGATCCTGTTCCGGCACCTGCGGCAGCCGATCGAGACCCAGACCCGCACTCAGGTGAGGGATTACGGGCCTTCCATCCTGCTGGTGGCGATGATCGCTGTGTTGATCAGCCTGTCCTTCTTCCCGGAAAAGCCGGATGTTTCCAACGGTCTGGTCTGCATGAGCTTTGCACTGCTTTGCATAGGCAGGGATCTGATTCGGAATCGGAAGACCTCCGGGCTGAAGACCGCCCTGTCGGAGATCGACTTCCAGACGCTGCTCTTGCTGCTGGGCTTGTTCATCGCAGTAAAAGCCATCACCGAAGCGGGCGTCATCTCGGACCTGGCGTCGATGATCGCCGGAGCCGGAGGAGGGAATCTATTCCTGCTGTTTACGATCATCGTCTGGGCTTCGGTGCTGATCTCGGCCTTTGTGGATAATATCCCTTATGTTGCCACGATGCTGCCGGTGATCAGTCAGATCTCACTGACTCTCGGGATCGAGCCCTACGTATTGTATTTCGGATTGTTGACCGGTGCGACTCTGGGCGGAAATATCACCCCCATCGGCGCTTCCGCCAACATCACCGGGATCGGGATCCTTCGGAAGAACGGATACGAAGTCGGCTTCCGGGAATTCATGAAGATCGGGCTGCCCTTTACATTGGTAGCGGTCACCGCCGGTTATCTGTATATCTGGTTTATCTGGGGAGGAGGGATCTGATGGCTGAATTTCTGAAAGAAGGCAGTGAAGTGCTGCTGGACCGTTGGTCGAGGATACAGGTCGGCTTTGGCTGGGAGACGTATCCCCGCCAGTATTCCGCCGGGTTTTTCAGCGGACTGCTGGGGGCAGGAGAGTCCCAGGCGGCAGACTGCGATGGATCGGCGCTGCTGTTCGATTACGACGGGAAGCCCATCGGCGGCAAGCTGAAGACCTGCTGCATCTACTACGGGAATACCAACCTGTACAATTTTACCCTGGCCCACAACGGAGATAATCTGACCGGGATCGGTTCCGGCGATGATGAGACGATCTTCATCGATTTAAAGAGACTGCCGGACGAAGTGGATCACATCGCCCTGACTTTCGATTTTTTCAAGACGGGGAAAAAGATGACCTTTGGGAAACTCCAGGAAGTCTGTCTTCGGATAGTGGACGATGTGACGGAAGATGAGATCTGCCGGTTCGAGCCGGAGGACACCGGCGT
>CADBSL010000155.1 GCA_902797345.1 uncultured Eubacteriales bacterium | reverse complement strand
ACATCCACCCTGGCCCATTCCACGGGGCGGCTGAACATCAAACGCGTGGAACACTTATGCAAAGTACTCAGTGACATCCGAAACGCCGGCGAAGAACTGGTGATGGTTTCATCCGGGGCCATCGGCGTCGGACAAGGCAAGTTATCCCTCAAAGAACGACCTTCTGATTTACCGACCACCCAGGCTGCTGCGGCGGTGGGGCAGTGCGAACTGATGTATACCTATGATAAACTGTTCGGTGTGTACAATCACACCGTGGCCCAGGTACTGGTCACGGCGGACGATATCCAGGACGAAAACCGGAAAGACAACTTCATGAACACCATGCTGCGGCTGATGCAGCTGGATGCCATTCCGATCATCAACGAAAACGACTCCGTCAGTGCAGCGGAGTGCGTCATCGGTGACAACGATACCTTAGGGGGCATCGTGGCGGCGGCCATCGGCGCGGACCTGATGATCATCTTATCCGATGTCCAGGGTCTGTACGATAAAAACCCCTTCGCCAACCCGGATGCGAAGCTCCTTCGGGTGGTGGAGGAGATCACTCCCGCTCACTTCGAGGCGGCGGAAGGATCTGTGTCCAAGCTGGGTACCGGCGGGATGGTGACCAAACTCCAGGCGGCCCAGATCGCAGCGGAGGCCGGGTGCGAAACAGTGATCGCCAACGGCATGAACCCGGATATCCTTTATGACATTTTAGAAGGCAAGGAGGTTGGGACGAAGTTCCTGGCCAAACGGAAAAACGAATACAGGGAGGTCCATTATGATTACCACGATTGAGATCATGAAACAGGCGAAGGCGGCGGCGCCTTCTCTGGCGGTGATCGATGAAAATAAAAAGAATGAAGCTATCGAAACCATGGCACAGGAATTACTGGCGGCGAAGGAGGAGATCCTGAAGGCCAACGAGATCGATGTGGAGAACTCCCGGGGAGTGATCTCCGACGTGATGATTGACCGGCTGACACTGACGTCTCAGCGGATCGAGGACATGGCCAAGGGCATGAGGGACGTGGCAAAGCTGCCGGATCCGGTGGGGAAGGTGCTGCGGGAGCACACTCTGCCCAATGGACTGGTGGTGCAGAAAACGTCGGTGCCTTTAGGCGTCATCGCCATCATCTATGAAAGCCGTCCGAATGTGACATCCGATGCGGCGGTGCTGGCGCTGAAGAGCGGCAATGCCTGCATCCTGAGGGGCGGGAAGGAAGCCTTCCACTCGGCGGATGCTATCGTGAAAGCGCTGCAGAAGGGCCTGGAAAAGGCCGGACTCTCCCGGGATTTGGTGCAGCTGGTGCAGGATACCACTCGTCAGAGCGCGAATGAGCTGATGAATGGAGTGGGGTATATCGACCTGCTCATCCCCCGGGGAGGCAAGGGCCTGATCCAATCCTGTGTGGACAATGCCAAAGTCCCCTGTATCCAGACCGGAACCGGGATCTGCCACATCTATGTGGATGAGTCCGCGGACCTGGAAAAAGCCATCAACATCGTAGAAAACGCCAAGACCAGCCGTCCTTCCGTCTGCAATGCGGCGGAGGTGTGCCTGGTGCATGAAGCGGTGGCAGAAGAATTTACGAAACTGATGCAGAAGCGTCTGGTGGAAGACCGGAAGGCCAAGGGGCAGACGCCGGTCACCTTCCGGGATGATGAATTCTCCACGGAATTTTTAGACTATATCATGGCGGTGAAAACCGTGAAGTCCGTGCAGGAGGCGGTGGAACACATCGCCAAGTTCTCCACGGGACACAGTGAAGCCATCATCACAGAGAATAAAGAAAATGCCGAGTACTTCGTGAAAATGGTGGACAGCGCAGCGGTTTATGTGAACGCTTCCACCCGGTTCACCGACGGCGGCGAATTTGGACTGGGCTGCGAAATGGGCATCTCCACCCAAAAACTCCACGCCAGAGGGCCGATGGGGCTGGAAGAACTGACCTCCTACAAGTACATCGTGTACGGAAACGGGCAGGTACGGTAATGAAAAAGGAAAAATGGATCCTGGCCTCCGGTTCTCCCCGCCGGATCGAGATGTTCGAACGGCATGGGATCGATGTTGCGGTGATGCCGGCGGACGTGGAGGAGACCCTTCGGGAGGGGATCAAAGCCACGGATGCGGTGATGTTCCTGGCCCTGAAAAAAGCCCTGTACACCGAGCGGAAGCTCCTGGAGGGAAAGAACGGGGAGTATGCGGAATACTTCCGGGAAGGGCCGCCTCTGATCATCGCGGCGGATACGGTGGTAGCCTACCGGGATGAGATCCTGGGCAAACCAGCCACTCACGAAGAGGCCTATGAAATGCTTTCTGAACTGAATGGTCAGACCCACTACGTAGCCACCGGGGTGGCGCTGGTGAAGGCCGGCACGTTTTATAAAAAAGTCTTTTACGACCGTTCCGATGTGGAATTCGTCCGGTATTCGGAGGAAGAACTCCGGGAATACGTGGAAAGCGGTGAACCCATGGATAAAGCCGGCGGCTACGCCATCCAGGGCACCTTCGGGAAATACGTAAAGGAATACCGTGGCTCCAAAGCCAACATCATCGGCTTCCCCTGGGAGCGGTTTGAGGAAGAGATGGGAGCTGGGAGCGAGTAGCTTGGAGGAAGAAGCAAAGAGATAGAGGAGAAAGAAAAGATCCCTCGTTTCACTCGGGATGACACTGTACTTGTCATCCTGAGCGTAGCGAAGGATCTTTTTTCATAGCAGTCGGCATCCGGCTTTTATCTCCCCATCATATAATAGGGCTTGAGTTCCTGCTGTTCTGCCAGCTTCAGTACCGCCGCGATATCCTGATCGCCGCTGTTCAGGCTCTGATCCGGGACCAGGGTGCTGAAGAACCGGAGGAAGAGGGGGGTGTTGTCGTAGAACTGATACTCATACACGAAGTCTTCGCCCACGCCGGTCTCCTCGCAGATGGCGGTGATGGCGTCGTTGTAGGAGCAGACTTCGTCGAGCAATCCTGCGTTCTTTGCCTGCTGTGCAGTGTAGATCCGGCCGTCCGCCAACTGTCTGACTTTTGCGATGTCCATGTGCCGGCCTTCCGCAACGATGCCGGTGAACTGGTCATAGGCTTCGTCGATGATGGACTGGAAAATGGCCCGCTGCTCGTCGGTCATGGGTTCGTACATGTTGCCCATGGCCTTGTTGGCGCCGGAGGTGATGGTGTTGGTCTTGATATTGTGGTCCGCCAGGAAACCCGAAAGGTCGAACTGGGTCCCGAAAGTCACCCCGATGGAGCCGGTGGTGGTGTTCCGGTTGGCAAAGACCTTATCCGCTGCGCAGGACAGGTAGTATCCGCCGGAGGCGCAGGTGGGCCCCATCACCGCATACACCGGGTTGCCGGTGGCTTCTTTGTATTCCAGCAGTTTCAGGTATACTTCGTCCGTTTCATAGACTCCGCCGCCGGGGGTGTCCAGATAGAGGATGATCCCCTTGTTGGCCGGGGTGTTTTCCATGTTATCGATCTGTTCCAGGATCCAGTCCTGATCGTAGGTGGCCGGCGCGTAAACGGAGGATGAAGACCCGATCTCGCCTTCCACATCGATCAGCCCCAGATGGTCGGTGTCGATATCATAATCGTATTCCGGATAGGAATTGTAGCCGAACAGACCGGAGTTCTTCACGGCGCTTTTCGTGGCCGTCCCGATGATCAGGATCAAAGCGATGGCCACCGCCAGGATGATCAGGAAAATAATCAGCCCCTTGTGACCTTTCTTCTTGGGCGGCTGCCCGCCTTCTCCGGCCGGACCGCCCTGTCCGGGACTCCCGCTCCGAAACTGCGCCCAACGCTCCTCCTGAGAGGGCCCCGGCATGTTCTCGTTGATGTTATTGATATT
>CADBSL010000154.1 GCA_902797345.1 uncultured Eubacteriales bacterium | reverse complement strand
TGGATGCGGATACCGTTGCGGAATATGTCAGCGACAACATGCTGTCCATCGATGATCTGAACTGGACGGAAAACAAGGACGGAGAAGAGTGCATCTCCCTCAGCGAGGATAAGTGGGAACTGATCCACAGCGTGGACATGGGGATGTTCTACGATGACGGAGAAGGATATATCGACCTGGGTCTGGACAACATCTACGATTTCGACGACGACGGCAATCTCCTGCCGAATCTGGAACGGACCTGGCTGTCCCTGAATGGTCAGGTGGTGGCCTACTATCACACAGAGACCTTCGAATACGGAAATGATAAGTACACCATCACCGGTTTTGTGCCTGCTCTGCTCAACGGGGAGCGGGTAAATCTGATCCTGACTTTCGATGACCAGAACGAACAGGGTTACGTGGCCGGCGTCAGCTATGACTATGATGAGGGGACCACGGAAGTGGAAGGGAAGAACCTGACCGGTCTGAATGCCGGCGACCAGGTGGAATTCCTCTGTGATTATTATTCCTACAGCGGCGATTTTGAAGACAATTATACGTTGGGCGACGGGGCGATCACCATTACCGATCCGAAGAATATCTCCATCCGGAACGTCAGCGTCGGACAGGGCAAGGTAAAAGTGGCCTACCGGTTCACCGACATTTACGGTCAGGAATACTGGAGCCCGGCGTTGAGTCTGTAGGCAAGAATAAAGATTGGAGACAGAAGATGAGAGAAGATGCTTCTCTCATCTTTTTCTTCATTCTCCAATCTCCCCCTTGCAGTCCCCCTGCGAATTTGATAAGATAAACTGTACATCATTTTACAGAAAGAAGACGGTAACATGAAAGACATTCAAATCAGACAGATTTTCAGAAACACAGCGGAATACGCCGAGAAAGAAGTAGTGGTACGGGGTTGGGTACGGACCAACCGCGGTTCCAACAAATTCGGGTTTATCGAACTGAATGACGGTTCCTTTTTCAAGTCCATCCAGGTGGTATATGAAAAGGACATCTTAGATAATTTTGCAGAGATCTCCAAAGCGCCTATCGCGGCGGCGCTGATGGTACGGGGCACCCTGGCTATGACGCCGGAAGCCAAGCAGCCTTTCGAGATCAAAGCGAAGGAAATCGTCATCGAAGCGGGTTCCGATCCGGACTATCCCCTGCAGAAGAAACGCCACAGCATGGAATTCCTGCGGGAGATCGCTCACTTAAGACCCCGGAGCAACACCTTCTCCGCGGTATTCAGAGTCCGCTCCCTGGTGGCTTATGCGATCCACAAGTTCTTCCAGGAAAGAGACTGCGTCTATGTACATACCCCGATCATCACCGGCAGTGACGCAGAAGGCGCCGGCGAAATGTTCCGGGTAACGACGTTAGACATGAACGACCTTCCGAAGAACCCCGACGGCAGCATCGACTACAGCCAGGACTTCTTCGGCAAGGAAACCAACCTGACGGTTTCGGGGCAGCTGGAAGCGGAGATCTTCGCGCTGGCCTTCCGGAACGTCTATACCTTCGGACCCACCTTCCGGGCAGAAAACTCCTATACAGCCCGGCATGCTTCCGAGTTCTGGATGATCGAACCGGAATTCGCCTTTGCGGAACTGAAGGACAATATGGATATCGCGGAAGATATGATCAAATACATCATCCGCTACGTGCTGGAGAATGCACCGGAAGAGATGCAGTTCTTCAACAGCTTCATTGACAAGGGGCTGCTGGAGCGGCTGGACAACATCGTAAATTCGGATTTTGCCCGGATCACCTACACGGAAGCAGTGGACCTCCTGTTGAAAGCGGACAGGGAATTCCAGTATCCGGTGGAATGGGGCATCGACCTCCAGACGGAACACGAACGGTATATCACCGAAGAGATCTACAAAAAACCGGTATTCGTCACGGATTATCCCAAAGACATCAAAGCCTTCTATATGCGGCTCAATGATGACAACAAGACCGTGGCGGCCTGCGACCTGCTGGTTCCCGGAGTCGGGGAGATCATCGGCGGTTCCCAGAGAGAAGAACGGCTGGATGTGCTGACCCGGAGAATGGAGGAACTGGGCCTGGACGAAAAGGATTACTGGTGGTATCTGGATCTGAGAAAATACGGCGGTGTGAAGCACTCCGGCTACGGCCTGGGCTTTGAGCGGATCATCATGTACATCACCGGCATGCAGAACATCCGGGACGTACTGCCCTTCCCTAGAACACCGAAAACAGCAGAATTCTAGCAGTATAAGAGAATCCCCGGACGTGAGCGACGTTCGGGGATATTTTTATTGAAAATACTGGAATGATTAGCTTGTCTTTACGTTTTAATTTTGATATAATAATGTGACTGATTATGTAGTTTACAGAATTAGAACTCTTTAGGGTTATGGGAAATGGAGGAGGATTTGGAATGAAAAATACTCGCAGTCGGTGGAGCCGACTGGCAATGATCGTACTGAGTTTGGCAGTGGTG
>CADBSL010000153.1 GCA_902797345.1 uncultured Eubacteriales bacterium | reverse complement strand
TTGGAATTCAAGCGGGGCAGCGGGAACAAAGCCCGGGATGAAAAACGGGACCGGATGTATGAGCTCTCCCGGCAGGCCGCCCGTCATTTTTACAAAAACCTTCGGGACGGAGACAACCCGGGGATCCGTTACGTGATGAAACGGGGGATCTCTCCGGAGACCGCAAAGAAATTCGGGATCGGCTATGCAAAGGATGGCTGGCAGGATATGGCGGAGTTCCTGGGATCGAAGCAATTCCCGGAAGAGGAAGGCATCGAGGCCGGACTGCTTTCTTCCGGCAAGAACGGAAGGGCGTATGACAAGTTCCGCAACCGGGTGATCTTTCCCATCCTCAATACGAGGGACAAGGTCATCGGCTTCGGAGGACGGGCCATCGATGACAGCACCCCGAAGTATCTGAATTCGCCGGAGACGGAGATCTTCAAAAAGAAGGACAATCTTTACGGACTCAATCTGGCAAAGAACGCCATCCGAAAGCAGAATCTGGCTCTGGTGGTGGAAGGATACATGGATGTGGTCTCCCTGGTGGAGGCGGGTATCGAGATCGCAGTGGCGTCCCTGGGGACGGCGCTGACGCCGGAGCAGGCGAAGCTGCTGAAACGCTACACCGACACGGTGATCCTGTCCTACGACTCGGACCGGGCCGGACAGAACGCCACCATGAGAGGCATCGATATCCTCCGGGATGCGGGATTGAAGGTGAAGGTATTGCAGGTCGAAGGAGGAAAGGACCCGGATGAATACATCCGAAAATACGGAAAGCTGGCCTTTGAAGAGTTGATGGAGAAGGCCCTTTCCTTTATGGAATACAAGGTGAAGGTCATCAGCGCCCGGTACGATCTGGACACCACGGAAGGCAGCATCGGCTTTCTGGAGGCCATCAGCGGCGAACTCCGAAAGATCAAAAGCCCGGTGGAACAGACCGCCTATATCCGGATGGTGGCGGAGATGACCAAGTTCTCGGAAAGCTCCATCCAGCGGGAAGTGGAGCAGGGAGGAAGGGAGACGCCCGGAGAGATCCGGGAACCGAAAAGGACTGAAGAAGAGGAGGAACCCTTCCGGATCGACGAAAAGAAATCGCCGGTGCTTCGGCTTCTGGTGAAATTGATGTTGACCCACCCGGAATTGATCCTTGCGGTGGCCGGAAACGACGAAGTCAGCGAATACTTCTACGGCAGCGGATATGAAGGCATCCTGGAACAGCTGGTGATGCAGTGCTCCGAAAACACGGAAGTGGATCTGGATGCGCTGTGCGACAGGCTCCGGGAGCCGGAGGAGCGGCTGCTAAGAAGCATCGAATCCGGTGAATTGATCGGCGCTGATGAGGAAACGGTGATGAGAGAATGCCTCCGGAAGATCCGGCTCGACACACTGAACCGCCGGCAGACGGAGATCACCCGGGTGCTGGAGATATTGAATGAAGAAGAGGATGCCGAACGGATCCGGGAGCTGTCCCGGGATCTGATGGAGATCGGCAAGGAAATACAAACCTTAAACGAAAGGAGCAGCGGAGTATGAGTGAAGAAAGAAAAACTTTGATGGACGAAAAACAGATGGAGGTGTTCAAGAACTTCCTGGATACCGCCAAGAAGAAGGAGAAGGTCTCCTATCTGGAGATCGCTGATTCTCTGGAAACACTGGAACTGGATAAGGACCAGATGGAATTCGTCTATGACACGTTGATGGCCCACGGTATCGAACTGGTCAGCGATGATCCCGGTCATAACGAAAACACGGACATGGACGATGAAGACCCCTCCGCCTCCACCATCGATGACGAAGAAGAAGTGGAGATCGACCTGAGTCTGCCCAAGGGGATCAACGTGGATGACCCGGTGCGGATGTACCTGAAGGAAATCGGGAAGGTGCCGCTTCTGACAGCGGAACAGGAAATCGAGCTGGCGAAGCGGATGGAAGCCGGAGACGAAGAAGCCAAGCAGCAACTGTGCGAGGCGAACCTTCGGCTGGTGGTCAGCATCGCCAAAAGATACGTGGGCAGAGGGATGCTGTTCCTGGACCTGATCCAGGAAGGGAACCTGGGGCTCATCAAAGCCGTAGACAAGTTCGATTGGCGAAAAGGGTATAAGTTCAGTACCTATGCCACCTGGTGGATCCGTCAGGCCATCACCCGGTCCATCGCCGACCAGGCCCGTACGATCCGGATCCCGGTACACATGGTCGAGACTATCAACAAACTGGTCCGGATCTCCCGTCAGCTCCTGCAGGAACACGGCAGAGAACCCACGCCGGAAGAGATCGCCAGAGAAATGGATATCCCGGAAGAAAAAGTGCGGGAGATCCTGAAGATCGCCCAGGAACCGGTTTCACTGGAGACCCCCATCGGGGAAGAGGAAGACAGCCATCTGGGAGATTTCATCCCGGACGACGACGTGCCTGCCCCGGCGGATGCGGCCGCTTTTTCCATGCTGAAGGAACAGCTGATGGAAGTGCTGGACACCCTGACGGAAAGGGAACAGAAGGTATTGAAGCTGCGGTTCGGCTTGGAAGACGGCCGGGCGCGGACCCTGGAAGAAGTCGGCAAGCAGTTTGACGTGACCCGTGAGCGGATCCGTCAGATCGAAGCCAAGGCCCTGCGGAAACTCCGCCACCCCAGCCGCAGCAAAAAACTCAAGGATTATCTGGAATAATGATCCGTTTATCGGAAAGACTGCAGGGGATCGCCGACGGGATCCCGGTCGGAAGCCGGGTGGCAGACATCGGGACGGATCATGGCTATATCCCCATCTGGCTGAAACAGACCGGACGGTCCGGATACATCGTAGCCGGGGATATCAACGCCGGCCCCCTTCAGAAGATGCGGGAGCATATGGAGCGTTACCTGGAAGGGGACGAAGAGGGGATCTATCCCCGAAGGGGAAGCGGCCTTCAGGTCATCGAAAAGGGTGAGGTGGACACTGTGGTGATCGCCGGAATGGGCGGCCTTTTGATGATCGATATCCTGTCAGAAGATCTGGAGAAGACGGCTTCGGTGAAACGTTTCCTTCTCCAACCGAGAAATGCCCAGGATAAACTCCGGAAGTGGCTCCTGGAACAGGGCTTTACCATCATCGACGAGAAACTGGTCCGGGAGGGCCGGTTCGTGTGGGAGATCATGGTGGTGGAGACGAAGGGGTGCTTTGGAACGCCGGAGGATAACCAAAGAAAAATAGAGACTTACTTTCAGGGTGGAGAGGTCCAATACGAGATCGGACAGCACCTGATCCGTCGGAAGGACCCGCTTTTGCCGGACCAGATCCGGTGGAAAAGGGAGATCCTGGAGGAAATCGCTGAGGGAGCCTGTCGTTCCGACTCTCCGCAAGCAAAAGAAAGGGCCAGGGAGATCGCGGAAAAACTGGATTCCCTGGAGAGGATATTAGATTATGTCGATCACTAAAGAAGAACTGGTCCGCTGCATCGAGACCATCGCGCCCAAAGAACTGATGGAGTCCTGGGATAACACCGGGATCCAGCTGGACGTGGGGCACCGGGAGATCAACCGGATCCTGGTGTGTCTGGATATTTGCAGCGAGACCATTGAAGAAGCCATTGAAGAAGATTGCGAATACATCATCAGTCATCACCCGTTGATGTTCTCCCCCATCCAAAGAGTGAGCAAAGAGGATGCGGTGGGAAGGTATCTGATCAAGCTGATCCGGAACAATATTTCCGTGTACTCCTCCCACACTTCCTTTGACAGTACCGCCGGCGGGAACAATGATTTTCTGGCGGAGAAGCTGGGGCTCAGGGAAGTGGAGATCCCCGAAGAAGAACCGGTGATGCGGGCCGGGATCCTGCCGGAACCCGTTAGCCTTCAGTCCTTCTGCGAGCGGGTGGACCTGGAGATCATGGGTGGAACCGGCCTTCGATATTGCGGGAAAGAGGAGAAAGAGATCTCAAAAGTCGGGATCTGCACCGGAGCGGGAGCGGATCTGATGGATACGGCCTTATCCCTGGGATGCGATGTGCTGGTGACGGGAGACGTGAAGTATCATGAATTCCAGCGGGCGGAACAGCTGGGCATCGCTCTGATCGATGCCGGCCACTATGAGACGGAGATCTTTTTCAATGAAAATATGGCGGAAAAGCTGCAGCAGGCCCTGGGCGGGAGCGCTCGGGTGATCCCGTCAAAAACCCAGCCAAACTGCTTGAAAAAATTTGCCGGTATGGTATAATCATCTACTGATGTGAGTAAGTCGGACAGTCGCGTGGGTCTTCCCACGAGGAAAGTCCGGGCTCCGCAGAGCAGGGTGCCGGATAACGTCCGGTGGAGGCGACTCTAAGGAAAGTGCAACAGAAAGCAAACCGCCTGACTTCTGTCAGGCAAGGGTGAAACGGCGAGGTAAGAGCTCACCGGCGGTATGGTGACATGCCGGCCATGTAAACCCCACCCGGAGCAAGATCAAGCAGGACCACAAAAGGCGGTTGCTCGTCGCCGGTCCGGTAGGTGGATCGCTGGAGCCTGTCGGCAACGACAGGCCTAGATAGATGGCTGTCTAAGACAGAACCCGGCTTATAGATTTGCTCACATCTTTTTTTGTTGGGAGTAGAAGGTGGAAGATTGGAGCCAGGAGCTATTATGGATAAATTATTCAGCAAACAGGGATATGAGATCCCCTATGTATACGAAGGGACCGGAGAGGAAGAACTTCTGGTGATCATCAGCCACGGTTTTGGCAGCAGTAAGGAAAGCACTACTGCGACGACTGTGGCGAAGAAATTGTCGGAAGGCGGGATCGCTTCCATCCGATATGATTTTCCCGCTCACGGAGAGAGCCTCGCGGAGGGGAAGGATTTTCGGATCGAGAATTGTCTGAATGATCTGGAGCGGGTAGAGGAAATGGCCCGGGAAAGGTTCCCGGAAAAGACCATCGGCTATTTTTCCTCCAGTTTCGGTGCCTTTATCAACCTTTTGTACCTGACGAAGAGAAAACCCTCCGGGAAGATGTCCTTCCTGCGCTGCAGCGCGGTGGATATGCCGGGCATCGTAGACCGGTGGATGGAAGATGATGCTCTGTTGAAGGAGATGGAAGAGAAAGGATATGTGGTGGCAGATGAAGGTTATGTGAAGCCGCTGCATGTTTACCGGGCTTTCTGGGAGGACCTGAAGAAAGTGGACCTGATGAAGGGCTTCCGCCGCCCGGAAAGTGTGAAGATGAGGATGATCCACGGCACGGCGGACGAAACGGCGCCGTACCCGGATGCGAAGGCATTCTCGGAACGATTCGGGATCGAACTGATCCCGGTGGAAGGAGCAGACCACAGCTTTACCGTGAATGATGCCATGGACATCGTCCGGGCAGAAGCCCTGAGATTTTATAAAGAAAACATTAAGAATAGCTAACGAAGTGTATGCGTTCATTAGAGAGATTATATAATAACTTTTAGATGAATTTTGCCGGGATATGCGGCGAAAGGAGTGTGGAAGATATGAGTGATCAAGTTTTAAGGATCGGCATCGATGTCGGATCCACAACGGTCAAGCTGGCCGTGCTGAATGCAGAAAACGAATTGATATATAAGAGGTACGACCGCCACCTGTCCAACATTTTCGAGAAGGTCTCGGAACTGTTGAAGGAAGCGGCAACGGAGATGGGGGATCCCGAGGTGCGGGTCACCATCACCGGTTCCGGCGGTCTGGCTCTGGCCAATATTTTAGAGCAGCCCTTTGCCCAGGAAGTGATTTCCTGCAGCAAGGCCATCGAAACCTTTATTCCCCGGACCGATGTGGCCATCGAACTGGGAGGAGAGGATGCGAAGATCACCTTCTATAAGCCCTCCATCGAACAGCGGATGAACGGGACCTGTGCCGGGGGTACGGGAGCCTTCATCGACCAGATGGCAGTGTTGCTCAATACGGATTCCATGGGATTGAACGAATTCGCCAAAGAGGCGGAGCGGATCTATCCCATCGCCGCCCGCTGTGGGGTGTTTGCGAAAACGGATATCCAGCCCCTTATCAACGAAGGGGCGAAGAAAGAAGATATCGCAGCTTCTATTTTCCAGTCAGTGGTCAATCAGACCATCACCGGTCTGGCCTGCGGACGGACCATCAAAGGCAATGTCGCCTTTTTGGGCGGTCCCCTGCATTTCCTGCCGGAACTGAGACAACGGTTTATTGAGACCCTGGGTCTGAAAGAAGAGGAGATCCTGGTGCCGGAGGACGCTCACTATTATGTGGCCATGGGAGCGGCCCTCATGTGCAGTGAAGACACGGAAAGCATCCGGATCAGTGAACTGGATGATAAGCTGCGGCACAGCAAGACCCAGGATGAATCGGCAACGAGATACCTGCCGCCGCTGTTTGAGACGGAGGAGGATTATCTGGAATTCGCCGCCCGGCATGCTCAGGATCAGGTGGAAAGAGGAGAACTCAGCGAAGCGGAAGGCCCTCTGTATCTGGGGATCGACGCGGGTTCTACCACCACGAAGGCGGCGCTGATCGACAGCGATTGCCGGCTGCTGTATTCTTTCTACAAAAATAACGAAGGCAAACCCCTGGAAGCGGCGGGGGAAATGCTCCGGGAACTGTTCCCGCTGATCCCGGAGAAAGCCTATATCGCCAATACGGTGTCCACCGGTTACGGGGAGGCTTTGATCAAGGCGGCTTACGGGGCGGATTTCGGCGAGATCGAGACCATGGCCCATTTCAAAGCGGCCAACTTCTTCATGCCCGGCGTGACCTTTATCCTGGACATCGGCGGTCAGGACATGAAATGCATGATGGTCAAAGAAGGGTATATTTACAATATCCTTCTGAATGAAGCCTGCTCCTCCGGGTGCGGATCCTTTATCGAGACCTATGCGAAATCCATGGATCTGAGCGTATCGGAGTTCGCGGAGAAGGCGCTGGAAGCCAAGGATCCGGTGGATCTGGGGACCCGGTGCACGGTCTTTATGAATTCCAAGGTCAAGCAGGCCCAGAAGGAAGGCGCCACCATCGGCGATGTGTCGGCGGGGCTGTCCTATTCGGTCATCAAAAACGCGCTGTATAAGGTCATCAAACTCCGGAATCCCGAGGATGCCGGCGACAAGATCGTGGTACAGGGCGGGACCTTCCTCAATGATGCGGTGCTCCGGAGCATCGAACAGATCCTGGGAAGGAACGTGGTCCGTCCGGATATTTCCGGCATCATGGGGGCTTTCGGTGCGGCGATCTTAGGCCGGGAACGCTGGGAGGAAGGACATGTATCCACCCTGATCAATCCGGAAGATCTGAAGGATTTCTCTGCGAAGGTCAGCACGGCCCGCTGCGGTCTGTGCGAAAACAACTGCCTGCTGACCATCAACATCTTCCCGGGCGGGAAGCGTTTCGTTACCGGCAACCGCTGCGAACGGGGCGCCGGCGCCCAGACGGCGGGAGAAGAGATCCCGAATCTGTACCAATATAAACTCCACCGGCTCTTCGACTACGAGCCTTTGCCGGAGGAAGAAGCACCCAGAGGGGTCGTGGGGATCCCCAGAGTGCTGAACATGTATGAAAACTATCCCTTCTGGTTTACTCTGTTCACGAAGCTGGGGTTCCGGGTGATCTTATCGCCCCATTCCTCCAAGAGCATTTACGAACTGGGGATCGACACCATTTCTTCGGATACTGCCTGCTACCCGGCGAAGCTGGTCCATGGCCATATCCGTAGCCTGGTGAACCAGGGGATCGACCATATTTTCTATCCGTCCATCAACCACGAAGTGAAGGAAGACCCCAGAGGGGACAACCACTACAACTGTCCCATCGTGGCCACCTATCCAGAAGTGGTGGGCAACAATATGGACGAATGCTTCAACGAATACGGGGTCTGGTTCGACCACCCCTTCATGCCATATCACGATAAGGAAAAACTGGCCCTGCGGTTTTATGAACACTATAAGGATTCCGAATACGGCTTTACACTGAAAGAAGTCCAGGCAGCGGTCCGGGAAGCCATGGCGGAGGACCAGCGCTTTAAAACCGAGATCCGGGACAAGGCCCGGGAGATCATCGAAGACTCCCGGAAGGTGGGCCGGAAGATCGTGGTGCTGGCGGGACGTCCGTACCACCTGGATTCGGAGATCAACCACGGACTGGATGAGATCATCACCTCCTATGGGATGGCGGTGGTGACGGAGGACTCCGTGGCCTGGATGAGCGAAGACGACCGGAGATTCCGGGTATTGAATCAGTGGATGTATCACTCCCGTCTGTACCGGGCGGCGGAGATCGTGTCCCAGAATGACGACATGGAACTGATACAGATCAACTCCTTCGGCTGCGGCGTAGACGCGGTCACCACGGACCAGGTCAACGAGATCATGGATATGAACAATAAGCTCTATACCCTGATCAAGATCGATGAAGGCTCCAACCTGGGCGCGGCCCGGATCCGGATCCGTTCTCTGAAGGTGGCTACCGAGGACCGGGAAAGAAACGGCATCAAACCGCACCCCAGCGACAAGCCCTATGTGAACCGGGTCCCCTTCACCAAGGAGATGCGGAAAAACTACACGATGCTGATGCCGCAGATGGCACCGTATCATTTCACTCTGATCGAGCGGGTGCTGAGAAGTGAAGGGTATGACGTGAAACTTTTGCCCAAGACCACCCGGGAAGACATCGAATGGGGGCTGAAATACATCAACAACGACGCCTGCTATCCCACCATCGTCTCGTTGGGACAGATGATCCGGGCGGTTCAGTCCGGTGAATACGACACGGACCACCTGGCTCTGATGATGAGCCAGACCGGCGGCGGGTGCCGGGCCAGCAACTATATCGCACTGCTGCGGTATGCACTGAAGCAGATGGGCCTGTCCCACATCCCGGTGATCTCCTTCAACTTGGTGGGGATGGAAAAGAATCCGGGCTTCAGCATCAGCGCCAGCCTGATCATCAAAGCGGTGAAGGCGCTGCTCTTTGGAGATCTGATCACAGAGCTGCTGTACCGGGTGCGCCCCTATGAAGTGGTTCCGGGATCGGCGGACGCCTTATATGAAAAATGCAATGAACGGATGCTGAAAGAGGTGGAATCCGCGGGATTCACTCATTTCAGAAAACTGGTCAGATCTATAATAAAGGAATTTGAAGAATTCGAGATCGATGAGACCCTGGAAAAACCCAGAGTGGGCGTGGTGGGTGAGATCCTGGTGAAATACCACCCGGGCGCCAACAACGACATAGTGGGGACCATCGAACGGGAAGGCGGCGAAGCGGTGGTGCCGGGAATGCTGGACTTCTTCCTTTACGGATTCTACAATAAAAAATTCAACTATGAAAAACTGGCGGGCTCCTTCAAGGACATGGCATTCAACATGACAGCCCTGAAGGCGGCGGAAAAAGTCCGGGACATCGTCCGGGGCGAACTGAAAGGAAGCAAACGGTTCCATGTGCCGGAACGGATCGAAGAGGTCGCGGCGAAGGCGGAGAACATCCTCTCCATGGGCAGTCAGTGTGGTGAAGGCTGGCTGCTGACGGGAGAAATGGTGGAACTGATGGACCGGGGCATCGAAAACATCGTTTGCCTGCAGCCCTTTGCCTGCCTGCCGAATCATGTGACCGGCAAGGGCATGATCAAGCCCATGCGCAAGTACAATGAGTGGTCCAACATCTGCGCCATCGACTTCGACCCCGGCGCCAGCGAAGTGAACCAATTGAACCGGATCAAGCTGATGATGGCCACAGCCTTTAAGAATATGGAAAAGAAAAAGGCGCTGGAGGCAGAAAAGAAAACCGGATAAAAGGAGAGATGAAGATGGAAAAAGCAGTAATCACCGTATTAGGCAATGACCGGGTGGGCATCATCCACAGTGTGACGAAGATCTTAGTGGATTGCAACGTGAATATCCTGGACCTGAGCCAGACGATTTTGGACGGGTATTTCACCATGGTAATGATCGTGGATATCGCCGTGGCCACCGAACGTTTTGAGGAGATCCAGCGTCGGCTGGCGGAAACCGGAGAGGAATTGAACCTGAATATCCGGATCCAGCACAAGCAGATCTTCGATTCCATGCATTCGATCTAAGGAGGGCGTCTCATGTTAAACTATGAAAGTATTCTGCAGACTCTGTCCATGATCGACAACCAAAAGCTGGACATCCGTACCATTACCATGGGGATCTCTCTTTTGGACTGCATCGACAGCGACGGAGACCGGGCCCGGGGCAAGATCTATCAGAAAATCGTGAAGAAAGCCGGGAAACTGGTGGAGGTCGGCGAAGCCATCGAACGGGATTTTGGGGTACCCATCATCCACAAACGGATCTCTGTGACACCGATCTCTCTGATCGCAGCGGCCTCCGGAGAAAAAGATTACGTGAAATTCGCTCAGGTGCTGGACAAGGCGGCCAAGGACGTGGGCGTGAACTTCATCGGTGGGTTTTCCGCATTAGTGCATAAAGGCCACACCGTAGGAGATGAGACCCTGATCCGGTCCATCCCCGAAGCTCTGGCGTTGACGGACACCGTGTGTTCTTCCGTCAACGTGGGTTCCACGAAGGCCGGCATCAACATGAACGCCGTCAAAGAGATGGGACAGATCATCGTGAAGACAGCCCAGCGGACCGCAGACCGGGACAGCATCGGCTGTGCCAAGCTGGTGGTCTTTGCCAACGCGGTGGAGGACAATCCCTTTATGGCCGGAGCCTTCCACGGCATCGGGGAACCGGACTGCGTCATCAACGTAGGGGTCAGCGGCCCCGGCGTGGTAAAAGCAGCCCTGGAATCCTGCAAAGGCGAGCCTTTTGACGTAGTGGCGAACACCATCAAAAAAACCGCTTTCCAGATCACAAGAATGGGCCAACTGGTGGCATCGGAAGCCTCCGAGCGGCTGGGAGTCCCCTTCGGCATCGTGGACCTGTCCTTAGCGCCGACCCCGGCGGTAGGGGACAGCATCGCCCGGATCTTAGAGGAGATCGGGGTGGAACACGCCGGAGCACCGGGGACCACGGCAGCCCTGGCCATGCTCAACGACGCGGTCAAGAAGGGCGGCGTCATGGCCTCTTCCCACGTAGGCGGTCTCAGCGGAGCCTTTATCCCCGTCAGTGAAGACGAAGGGATGATCGAGGCAGCCCGGATCGGATCCCTGACCTTAGAAAAATTAGAAGCCATGACCTGCGTCTGCAGCGTAGGGCTGGATATGATCGCGGTTCCCGGAGATACTTCCGCGGAGACCCTTTCCGGCATCATCGCAGACGAAGCGGCCATCGGCGTGATCAACAACAAGACCACCGCAGTGCGGCTCATCCCGGCCATCGGCAAGAAGGTGGGGGACGAGGTCAGCTTCGGCGGGCTCCTGGGCAGCGCGCCCATTATCGCCGTCAATCCGTATAAGTGCGATGATCTGGTGAACCGGGGCGGGCGGATGCCGGCGCCGATCCACTCCATGCGAAATTAAGTATTTACCTTTCAGAGAATATAGTGTATAATATTTCAGGTAAATTTTATAAGGTTTCAAACCGGTTAGGAGAATAGTATGGGAAGACATAATACCATCGCAGGAAGAAAAGAAAAACAGGACGCGAAAAGAGCGCAGATCTTTACGAAATATGCCAGAGCGATTACCGTTGCAGCCAAAGGCGGCGGCGATATGGAATATAACATGGCGCTGAAGAATGCCGTTGAAAAGGCGAAAGCCATCAACATGCCCAATGACAATATCCAGAGAGCGATCAAGAAGGGTACCGGCGAACTGGGAGGTGACTCCTATGAAAACGGCACATTCGAAGGTTACGGCCCCGGCGGCGTGGCGATCATCGTCGAAACGCTGACAGACAACAAAAACCGTACCACCGCAGCTGTAAAGCACAACTTCGATAAATACGGCGGGAACCTGGGTGTTCCGGGCTGTGTGGGATACATGTTCAACCGCAAAGGCTACATCCTCATCGAAAAGACCGACGACATCGACGAAGACGAACTGATGATGGTCGGGATGGATGCCGGTATGGAGGATATGACAGTGAACGAAGACAGCTTCGAGATCTTCACAGAACCGAATGATTTCGCGGAAGTGGCAGATGCACTGAGAAACGCCGGCTATGAACTGCTGGAATCCGACATCGACATGGTGCCCACCATGACTTCCGAACCGCCGGAAAACGTCATCAATAACCTCAAGAAGCTGGTAGCAGCTCTGGAAGACGATGACGATGTCCAGAAAGTATACACTAACTGCGACGTGGACCTGGACGACTAATAGGTATAATGATTTAAGACGTGAAGCAAAAGCTTCACGTCTTTTTACATGCAATTCTTTTGTAATAGAATAAATATTGACTTGTAATATTAGGTAGGTATAATAAATCTATAAATATAGAGTCAGATATCATTAGAGGAAACTCGGGAAAGGAGAACACGATGAAAAAGTGGAAAAGAAATGCTGCCGCAGTGATCGCTGTAGTGATGACGTTCAGCCTGGTGGTGAGCGGGATGAGCGTATGTGCTTTTGCAGAAGAGGATACTTCCTCACAGTCGACCGGCCTTTTTACCTTATCGATTGAACCGATGGACATTGATCAACTGGAGAAAGGAACGGCCAAGATGGGGTATTTAGATCAAGGAGAGATCATTGAAGATGGATCGATCGATTGCTGCATGCTGCCCAAGGGCAGCAGACTGACGGTAGATGCAGAAGAGGGTGTGACCTATACGATCCGTATCGAAGAGAACGTTCAGGCTGATGATAGTGATCTATTCCTCGGCAGTTATACCGGACTGCTTCTGAGCCGATATTGCGTAAGGACAGATGGAAAGATCGTCCATGAGCGTATGATCAACGACGCAGCAGAAACGAAGTTAAAGGGAAAGACCTCTTTTGTCATGTCTCTGGAGCATCCGTATGATCCGGAGAAGGATGGAAAAGATCTGCTCTTCAAAGTGTATGTGATCGCGTCGAAAGAAGGACCCTCCGGAGAGGTGATCAAAGAGAATCGCGAAGAGGTGTTCAGAGTGAACGGTGAGAAGCCTTCAGAGGAGGAACCGGCCGGCCGGTTCACGGACGTGGCGGCGGATGACTGGTATTACAGCGATTTGAATAATGCCTGCAGATGGGGATTGATAAACGGGAAAACAGAAACCACCTTTGAGCCGGATGATGATTTGACTTATGCGGAGGCGGTGAAGCTGGCAGCCTGTATGAACCAGAAATATGAGAAGTGGGAAGTGACCCTGAAAAATGGCACTCCCAACTGGTACGACAGTTATGTCGCTTATGCGAAGGAAAAGGGGATCATCGATAAAGACTATGACTGGAATGCACCGGCTACCCGGGCGGGATATGTAGAGATCTTTGCGAAAGCGCTGCCGGACGAAGCCTTTTCTGCAGCCTTCGCCATGGGGGATCCGATGCTGGAGTGGGAGATCCCGGACGTGTCCTTCGAACATCCCCAGGCAGAAGCGATCTATAAGCTTTACCGGTGCGGGATCTTAAACGGGAACGATCAGAAAGGATCCTTCCTGCCGGACAACCATATCCGGCGCTGCGAAGTGGCGGCCATCCTGAATCGTATGATGAATCCGAAAAGCCGGGTCATGGTTTCGTTATAAATCGTTCGTTATTTCATAGAGCGTGCTTTTTCCAAAAGCGCGCTTTTTTGATTGGGGATCTCTTCCTCGATCACGGCCTCCAGCAGGGCCTGCAGCACCTGACCCACCATGGGGCCTTCCGGGATGCCGATCTCCATCAGGTCTTTGCCGTTTACTTTCAGGTCCTGGATCCGATAAGGCTGGTTCTGAGAAGCGATCTCCTTGTACAGGACCGTTTGCTGGTCCAGAAGCGCCAGTTTTTCTTCCCGCATATATTCACTCTGGGCCATGACGTCGGCTCGACGGATCAGAAGGAGCCGGCGGTAATTTTCCTTCCCCAGCCGGTTCATGTGCCGCCTGACCTCGGCAATCGAAGACCCCAGATCCACATCATGCTGCAGGATCAGCATGGTCAGGGTCTCCACGGTATGGTTCGGGTAGCGCAGCCGTTTCAGCGCTTCCTCCGACAGGGCGGCGCTGACCTCCGGGTGACCGGCGAAGCTCCAGGTCCCGTTGGGACGGACTTTCACGCTGTGGGGTTTGCCGCTGTCGTGCAGCAGCATCGTCAGCCGCAGGATCCTCTCGGGAGGGATATTCTTTACGGCCACGGCCGTGTGCTCCCAGACATCATACATATGATGAGGATTGTGTTGAGGGAAGCCGAACATGGGCTTCAGCTCCGGAAGGAAGACGGCCAGAACGGATCCGTATGTCATCAATGTCTCATAAATGTTGGGCCCCAGGAGCATCTTATCCAGTTCTGCCTGCAGGCGCTCCGCAGAAACGAGGGAGAGGGATTCTTTGCAGCTCAATACGGCTTTAGAAGTGGCCTCCTCGACCCGAAAACCCAGCTGAGAAGCGAATCGGACGGCCCGCATGATCCGAAGGGCATCTTCGGAGAACCGTTTCTCCGGGTCTCCTACAGAGCGGATGATGCCGGCTTCGATATCGGCCTGACCGCCCACATAGTCGATGATCCCTTCCTCCGGGTTCAGCAGAAGAGCATTCATGGTGAAATCCCGTCTTTTGACATCCTCCAGGGCGGAACGCACAAAGGTCACGCTGTCCGGGTGACGGCCGTCGGAATAGGCGGCTTCCGTCCGAAAGGTGGTGATCTCCAGGATCTCTCTCCCGAAGAGGACGGAGACGGTCCCGTGTTTGATCCCGGTATCAAAGGTCCGGTATCCGGCTTTTTCAAAGACCTCCTTGGTTTCCTCCGGCAGGGCGGAGGTGGTGATGTCCCAGTCGGATGGGACCCGGCCCATCAAAAGATCCCGGACGCAGCCTCCGGTCAGGTAGGCTTCGTATCCGGCTTCTTTCAGTTTTTTGATCGCAGTTCCCGCCTCGGGGGAAACAGATGTCTTTTTATCCATACATTCCACCTTTATAAAACTTTCTGTTCCGGTTTTTCGAAAAAGCCCTATCCCTCGTGGCTGGATTGTGGTATAATACAAGCAAGAGAAAAAGCTTCCCTGGAATATTTGTTAAAGCTCTTTAATTCAACCTACACTATGCACGAGGGAGTCCGGGTCATTTTGGAATAAGGCACGCCGCTTTACGCGGAAGTCTGACAACGGAAGCAGGACACCCACCTATCGAAAGATAGGGCGTGAATTAACGGCTTGACGGTATTTTGGGGCTTTTTTTATAGATGTTCGATCTTGATGAACTCCGGTTTCATCTCCGTAAAGGAGCTGACGTACCGGAAGCCTAATGTCCCCAGCAGGTCGACGGCTTCTTTGAACTGAAGACCGATGTATTCCGGCGTATGGGCGTCGGAACCCAGCGTAAGGATCTCGCCCCCCAGTTCTCTGTACATCTTTAAGATTTCCACCGTCGGCAGTGTGACCGGCGTTTTGTATCGATAGGACGAAGTATTGAATTCGATCCCTTTCCCGTCATAGATCACGACTTTCAGGATCTCCCGGATGATCTCCATGACCTCCGGCGGATTCAGTTTCTCGCCGGGCATGTATAAGGCCTGGTACCGGTCCACCAGATTCATGTGTCCCAGAACGCTGTAATCCTTGAATTCCTTCACACATTCCAGCATATATTTATAGTATTCTTCCTGGACCTCCAGGCCGGTCTTTCCTTCGTAGAACTCTTTAAAATCCACAGGAACTCCCGAAACCATGTGAAAAGAGCCGATGATGAAATCGTAGGGATA
>CADBSL010000152.1 GCA_902797345.1 uncultured Eubacteriales bacterium | reverse complement strand
GGGCACAGTACGGAGAGGATGTCCCGATCCATTTCATCGTCGGGACAGACGAGCTGATGACGCTGGAAAAGTGGTATCAGGCCGACAGGATCGTCCAGGAATTCGGTCTCATCGTTGGCATCCGTCCCCATTTCGAGAAGGACATCATCATGGACAAGGTCCGGGTGATGGAGGAGGAACACAGTGCCAAGATCCTTCTGGTGGATCTTCCGGCGCCGGATATTTCATCGACTCTCGTACGGGATACCCTTTTGGAGGGCGGCGATGCCTCCGAGCTGATCGGTGCCAAGGTCCAGGAGTACATCCGGGAAAATGGGCTTTACCGGCCGGAAGAGGTGAAGTGAGTGGAAAAAGCAGAGATCATGGACCTGCTGGAGAAACGTCTGAAACCCAGTCGACTGAAGCACACGTTGGGTGTGCGGGATATGGCGGTGAAACTGGCAGAGATCCATGGATGTGATATAAATAAAGCGGAGACGGCAGCCCTGCTGCACGATTTCTGCAAGAACCTCAGCACAGAGGAATCCAATGCCCTGGTGGAGAAATATGACCTGGGCAGCAAGTATCTGAATAATACAGCGCTAGCTCACAGCCAGACGGCGGCGGCAGTGCTGGAAAATGAATATAACATAACGGACCGGGAGATCCTGGATGCGATCCGCAACCACACGGTGGGAGACATCGGGATGAGTCTTCTGGAAAAGATCATTTACACCGCAGATGCTGTGGAGGAGGGACGTTCCTACCCCGGCGTGGAAGAACTGCGGGATCTGGCTTTGAAGGATATCGATAAAGCCTGTTCGGCCCTTCGGGACAGAAGCATCCGGTACGTTTTGTCGAAAGGAGAGGAAATGGATAACAAAGCAATCGCATGGAAGGCGGCGGAAGTGATCGACAGCAAAAAAGGCCAGGATATCACCCTGATCGATATTTCCCAGACTTCCGGTTTTGCGGACTATTTTGTGATCACCCATGCCCCGTCGGAACGGCTGATGAAGACCATCGCCGACGAAGTGGAAGACAAGCTGGCGGAGCTGGGCGTATTCATGAAGCACAGTGAAGGAAAGAACGGGTCCGGCTGGATCCTGATGGATTTCGGGGACGTGATCGTGAACGTATTCACCGGAGAACAGAGGGATCGCTACAACCTGGAGAAGATCTGGGGAGATTGTGAGATCACCCGGTACGAACCCGAAGAAAAATAAGGAATTTGAGAGGGAAGAAAATGGCTTATTATGATTTTAAAACGATAGAAGCGAAGTGGCAGCGGAAATGGGAAGAGGCCAATCTGTTCAAGACAACAGAAGATGAGAGTAAGGAAAAGTATTACGTCCTGGAGATGTTCCCCTATCCTTCCGGGAAGCTCCACATGGGCCATGTTCGGAACTATTCCATCGGCGACGTGGTGGCCCGGTTCAAGCACATGGCGGGCTACAACGTACTGCACCCCATGGGGTATGACGCCTTTGGTCTTCCGGCAGAGAATGCTGCCATCAAGAATGGCGTAGAACCGGCCAAGTGGACCTGGTCCAATATGGCTGAGATGACGACGCAGCTCAAACGCATGGGCCTGTCCTATGACTGGGACAGAAGTGTTGCCACCTGTCACGAAGAATACTACCGTTGGATGCAGTGGATCTTCATCCAGTTCTATAAGAAAGGTCTGGCTTACAAAAAAGAGAATCCGGTCAACTGGTGCCCCAGCTGTAAAACGGTACTGGCCAATGAACAGGTCGTGGACGGTTGCTGCGAACGCTGCGGAAGCGTGGTAGGGAAGAAGAACCTGTCCCAGTGGTACCTGAAGATCACGGATTACGCAGACCGGCTCCTGGACAATCTGGACAAGCTGGAAGGCTGGCCCAACAAGGTCAAGGTCATGCAGCGGAACTGGATCGGCCGCAGCGTCGGCGCGGAAGTGGACTTCAAGGTCAAAGACCTGGACAAGACCTTCACCGTATTCACCACCCGGATCGACACGATCTTCGGAACGACCTTCATGGTCATTGCACCGGAGCACCCGGAAGTGGAAAATCTGATCAAGGGCATGAAGGAAGAAGAAGCGGTTCGGGCTTACATCGAAGAAGCTTCTCATAAAAACGATATCGAGCGTACCTCCACGGTAACGGAGAAGACCGGCGTCTTCACCGGCCGGTACGCCATTAACCCCTTCACCGGGAAAGAGATCCCGATCTATGTGACGGACTATGTCCTCATGGGTTATGGGACCGGTATCGTTATGGGCGTTCCGGGCCACGACCAGAGAGACTTTGATTTCGCGAAAAAATTCGGACTGGACATCATCCCAGTGGTGGATCCTCAGGACCCGGAGATCGATATCAATAATCTGAAGGAAGCGGCTGCAGCGGAAGGGATCATGATCAATTCCGGCGAATACAACGGCATGAAGAATAAGGATGCCATCGCGAAGATGACGGAAGTCGTGGAAGAGAAGGGCATCGGCAAAAAGTCTATCAACTACCGGCTGAGAGACTGGCTGATCTCCCGTCAGCGTTACTGGGGCTGCCCGATCCCGATGATCTGGTGCGACGACTGCGGTTGGGTGCCGGAGAAGGAAGAGAACCTGCCGATCATCCTGCCTACAGACGTGGAATTCACCGGCAAGGGAGAATCCCCCATCGCCACCAGCAAGTCTTTCGTGGACACCACCTGCCCCTGCTGCGGAAAGCCGGCAAAACGGGAGATCGATACCATGGATACTTTCCTGGATTCCTCCTGGTATTTCCTGCGGTACTGCGATGCCAGAAATACGGAAAAAGCCTTTGATTATGATAAAGTGAAGTACTGGATGAGCGTGGACCAGTACATCGGCGGCGTGGAACATGCGATCCTGCACCTGATGTATGCCCGTTTCTTCCAGATGGCTCTGTATGACCTGGGCCTGGTCACCACAGAAGAACCCTTTACGAATCTGCTGACCCAGGGCATGGTCATCAAAGACGGAAAGAAAATGAGCAAATCCATCGGGAACGTGGTTTCCCCGGATGAGATCATTGAAAAATACGGTGCGGATACCGCCCGGCTCTTCATTCTCTTTGCGGCACCGCCGGACAGAGAATTAGACTGGTCGGACGCCGGTGTAGCCGGCAGCTTCCGGTTCCTGAACCGTGTCTACAACCTGATTGGGGAACTGAAGGACATCGTTCAGAAGGCACCGAACGGATACAAAGCAGAAAACACCGAAGATAAGGAACTGAACTACGCCATGAACGCCACCATCAAAAAGGTGACGGAAGATGCCGGCGGACGGTTCAATTTCAACACGGCGATCAGCTCCATCATGGAACTGGTCAATGAGATCTATAAGTATAAAGATAACAAGAACATCAACGAAGGTTTGCTGAAAGCGGCCGTCGAAAATCTCGTGAAGGTGCTGTCGCCCTTTACTCCTCACGTGTGCGAAGAAATGTGGGAGATCCTGGGCCACACAGAACCGGTCTACAGCGAAAGCTGGCCGGCTTATGATGAAGTGGCACTGGTGAAAGACGAAGTGGAGATCGTTATCCAGGTGAACGGAAAACTGAAGGGTAAGATGATGGTCGCCAACGGTCTTTCGAGAGAAGAACAGGAACAGATCGTTATGAACAGAGAAGAGACGGCTGCGCTGATCGGTGAAAAGAATGTAGTGAAAGTCGTCAGCGTTCCGGGCAAACTGGTAAACATCGTTGTGAAATAGCCTTCATTGTTCGGAAAGGAGAATATTTTGAGAAAAAATCCGAATCTGGGCACAGTCAAGGTCATACCGTTGGGCGGACTGAATGAAATCGGTAAGAATATGACTGTGTTCGAGTATAAAGATGAAATAATCATTGTCGATTGTGGATTATCATTCCCGGAGGACGAAATGCTGGGGATCGACATCGTTATCCCGGATTTCTCTTATTTACAGAAAAACAGAAAGAAAATCAAAGCCATGTTCGTCACCCACGGACATGAAGACCATATCGGCGCCATCCCCTATTTCCTGAAGTCTTTCAGCGAAGTCCCGATCTATGCGTCCCGGCTTACCCTGGGGCTGATCGAAAATAAGCTGAAGGAGCACGGGATCAAGGCGGATCTGAATGACGTCACCAACGGTGATATCATTACCTGCGGCAGTTTCCGGGTGGAGGTCATCCGAATGACCCATTCCATCCCCGGCACTGCGGCCTTCGCCATCAAAACGCCCCTGGGAACGATCTTCCATACAGGGGACTTCAAGGTGGACTACACCCCTCTGGATGGGGACACGATCAACTTCCAGCGTTTGGCGACGCTGGGGGGAGAAGGGGTGTTGCTGATGATGGCGGACAGCACCAATGTGATGCGGAAAGGCTTTACGCCGTCGGAACAACGGGTCGGCGAAGCGCTAGACAGCATCTTTGAAGAAACTGAATCCCGGATCATCGTGGCGACCTTTGCCTCCAATGTATACCGGGTCCAGAAGATCATCGATGCGGCGGTGAAGAACGGTCGGAAAGTGGCTGTTTCGGGCCGCAGCATGGTGAACGTGGTCAATACCGCCAGTGAACTGGGGTACATGAAGATCCCAAAGGGCGCTCTGATCGATATCAGTAAAGTTCGCGGGATGGATGACGACAAAGTCGTGATCATCACCACCGGGAGCCAGGGGGAACCGATGTCTGCCCTTACCCGGATGGCGAACTCTGAACATAAAATGATCCAGGTGAAGAAAGGGGATACCATCATTTTCTCCTCCAACCCGATCCCGGGGAACGAGAAGCCGGTATCTTCGATCATCAACAAACTCTATGAAAAGGGTGCCAGGGTCATCAACTCGGAAGTGGCGGACATCCACGCTTCCGGCCACGCCTGTGAAGAGGAGCTGAAGCTGATCCATTCCCTAATCAAACCGAAGTATTTCATGCCGGTCCACGGGGAATTCCGTCACCTTTATGCCCACGCCAAACTGGCAGAAGGACTGGGGATGAAAGAGGAAAACATCTTCAAGATGGAGACCGGCGATGTTCTGGAGATCAGTACCAAGGGTGCGGTGATCACCGAAAAAGCCGTTGCCAGCGGAGACATCCTGGTGGATGGCCTCGGCGTCGGCGATGTGGGGAACATCGTGCTTCGGGACCGGAAACTACTGTCGGAGGGCGGCCTGATCATCGTGGTGGCCGCGATCTCCAAGGAAACCGGTTTTGTGTGCACGGACCCGGAGATCATTTCCAGAGGCTTCGTGTATGTCCGGGAGAATGAAGATCTGATCCAGGCGGCCCGGACGGCGGCCAGAGAATGTCTGGAACGCTACAAGCGGGAAGGAATCAAAGACTGGGCCGTTCTGAAGAATGGCGTGAGAGATGAACTTCGGAAATTCATCTTCCACGAAACCAAGAGAAGTCCGGTGATTTTACCGATATTTATAGAAGTTTAGAGAAGGAAGCTGCAAGCTGGAAGTTAAAAAGCCAGCTGCCAAGAGCTCCAAGCTCCAACCTTAACAAGGAGGTAGTCATGAACATTTACGATATCGCTCACAATTTAGCGAGAGCAATCAAAAACAGTGATGAATTCACGAATTACAAACAGATCAAAGAAGAAGTGACTGCAGTTCCGGAACTGAATGACATGCTGGTGGATTTCCAGCAGAAGCAGTTCCAGATCCAGGCGGCCCAGCTGTCCGGTCAGGAGATCGACCAGGAACTGATGAATAATTTCCAGCAGTCTCTGCAGATCCTGACGGCGGATCCGAAAGCGGCCCAGTACCTGCAGGCGGAAATGTCCTTCGCTACAATGATCTCTGACGTTTATAAAATCTTAGAGGATGCGATGAAAGTTGACTAATTTGGAAGAATATTTACCGAAAAGGCTCACAGCGGCCTGCTCCGGGATCGAAGCGCTGGGCGCGGATGCGGTGCTGATCTCCAAGCCGGAGAACGTCGTGTATCTTTCCGGCATCAAATCCACCAATTGCTTCCTGATCCTGACGCCGGAAGAGTCCTATATCTTAACGGATTTCAGATACATCGAAGCCGCAGAGAACAATCAGGCGGGGCTGTATCCGGTGATGCTGGACCGGGGGAAGAACCTGTTTGATGTGATCAAGTCCATGAAGATCCGGACTCTGGCGGTAGAAGAGGAGGACATCACCTATCATTTCTTCAAGGAACTGAGTTCGAAGTTCAGGGGGAAGATCTGCAGCGCTTCTCACCTGGTGGAGGATCTTCGGATCATCAAAGATGATTACGAGAAAGAATGCCTCAGAAGAGCGGAGGAGATCGGCGATATCGCGTTCTCTCATATCTGCTCCATCCTCAAGGAAGGGATGAGCGAGAAGGAAGTGGCCCTGGAACTGGAATACTGTATGCGAAAGAATGGTGCGGAGGGCCTGTCCTTTGATACCATCGCCGTTTCCGGTGTTCGCAGCAGCATGCCTCACGGTGGCCCCACGGATAAGAAAATCGAATACGGGGATTTCCTGACCATGGATTACGGGTGCATGTACCGGGGGTATTGCTCGGATATGACTCGGACAGTGGCGATCGGCGAAGCGACGAAGGAGATGCGGCGGATCTATGATATCGTCCGCAAGGCGCAGCAAAAGACGCTGGAAGCAGTTTCTCCCGGAAAAACAGCTTCTGACATTGACAGGATAGCCCGTAATATTATAAAATATGAGGGATACGGAAACCATTTCGGTCACGGCACCGGACACGGTGTCGGATTGGAGATCCACGAGGCTCCCACTGTGAACACCACAGGCAAGACCCTGCTGAAGACGGGGATGGCTGTGACGGTGGAACCGGGGATCTATCTGCCGGGAGAGTTCGGCGTACGTATCGAGGATCTGGCATTGGTGACCGAGACCGGGTATGAGGTCCTTTCCCATTCGGATAAAGATTTGATCATTATATAAAACGGAGGAATGAATTATGGTATATGCAGGTGATTTTAGAAAAGGCATCACATTTGAAATCAACGGGGAACCCCATGTAGTGCTGGATTTCCAGCATGTAAAACCGGGGAAAGGCGCAGCTTTCGTACGGACGAAGTATCGGAACATCCTGACCGGTGCGACCCGTGAAGAAGCGTTCAACCCGAATGATAAATTCCCGAAAGCACACATCGAAACCAAGCAGATGCAGTATTTATACAGCGATGGCGAGCTCTATTACTTCATGGATCAGGACACCTATGATCAGATCCCGCTGGCAGAAGAGCAGGTTGAAGATGCTATCAAATATCTCAGAGAAAACGATGTTGCTACCATCAAATTCTACAAAGGCAATGCATTCCTGGTAGAAGCACCGAACTTTGTAAATCTGACCGTAACTGAAACAGAGCCGGGCGTAAAGGGCGACACCGCTACTAACGTTACAAAGGCTGCTACCGTGGAAACCGGTGCTGTCGTTCAGGTCCCGATCTTCATCAACGAAGGCGAAAAGATCCAGATCGACACCAGAAGCGGCGAATATCTGGGCAGAGCAAAGGAATAATCATGATCGAAACGAAGCGGTTGGCCAGGATCAATGAGCTGGCTCATATTGCAAAAGAACGGCAGCTGACTCCGGAAGAGCTGAAGGAAAGAGACATTCTCCGAAAGGAATTTCTTGCTGCGTTCCGAGCCAATTTCAAGAAGCAGCTGGATAATATCGACATCGAATACATTGACTGATCCGTATCAGTCAAATGAATAGGGGTAACAATGAAAGCGTTTATATCATCTCTGATCAGGATCTTTTTTCTGGTTGTGATCACGGTTGCGGGTACCTATGGGGTGCATTACTCCTTTTCCTATGGACCGGAAAAGGGGATGCTTTACTGCGGCATCGTAGCCATTATATGTACTCTTATCCTGCTCATCAAAAATCGTTTTGTGGGGATTTGTTATTTCTTCTGGGTCCTTCTAAGCGTGGGAGCAGTAGGATATCTGTGGTACCAGCCTATGACTGTGTCCGGACTGGATCTGAACCGATACATTTTCGGGCAGGATTTCTACAGCAGCTTTTTCATGGGGATCATCTTCTGTCTGATCTACGGCGGTTTTGTTTTCGCATTCACGGGGATCCTCGGAATGATCCGGGGCGTCATCCGGGCGAAGAACGAGATCGAGGTAGACGATTACTACGAAGAACCTGTCGAGTATGAAGATTATGACGACGAGGAGGAAGAGGAAGACGAGGAAATCGAATCTGAATCCGAATCTTCGGTTCCGCCGGAAGCAATAACAGAGAACAAAGAATAAGATCAAATGCGGCCCTGCAAATGCAGGGCTGTTTTTATGATTCTTCTTGAAACACCTGTTGGAATGGTTTAAAATAGTTTCATGAAATCTGACTGGGAGAAGTGT
>CADBSL010000151.1 GCA_902797345.1 uncultured Eubacteriales bacterium | reverse complement strand
GGGATGACCGCCTCCTGCAGCGGAGCCGGCGCGCCCACCGTCAGGAAATCGTGGACCTTCATGATCCGATCGGTGATCTCGGGGCAGGCGATGGTATAGCCCAGCCGCCAGCCGGTGATGGAGTAAGTCTTGGACAGGGAGGAGCAGGAGATGGTCCTCTCCCACATCCCCGGCAGGGTGGCGAAATACACGTGCTCATAAGGCGCATAGACGATGTGTTCGTAGACTTCGTCGGTGATGACGAAGGTATCGTAGCGCTCCGCCAGGGTGGCGATGAACTCCAACTCTTCCCGGGTGAAGACCTTTCCGCAGGGGTTGGAGGGGTTGCACAGGATTAACGCTTTCGGGTGCTGCCGGAAGGCATCTTCCAGCACGTCCGGGTCGAAGTTGTAGGTGGGCGGCACCAGAGGAACGTAGATGGGTTCCGCCCCGGATAAAATGGTGTCGGCTCCGTAGTTCTCATAGAAGGGGGAGAAGACGATGACCTTGTCTCCGGGGTTCGCCACGGTCATCATGGCGGCCATCATAGCTTCCGTGCTGCCGCAGGTCACCACGATCTCCGTTTCCGGATCCACCGGGTGGCCCATGAAGCGGGTCTGTTTTTCCGCCAGAGCAGCCCGGAAATTCTTCGCGCCCCAGGTCAGGGAATACTGGTGGACGTTTTCATTGGGCACCTCCGCCAGCCGCTTCAGCAGCATCTGCGGCGGATCAAAGTCCGGGAACCCCTGGGACAGGTTCACGGCGCCGTATTTGATGGAGACCCGGGTCATCCGGCGGATGACGGAGTCGGTGAATGTTTCCGTTCTTGTAGACAGTTTAGGCATTTCGAGTACACTTCCTTATTCAAATTTCTTCTTTACCAATATAGCAGAAAGCGAGTCGGATTGCAAAAAGTATGGTAGAATACAGGAAGAAACGTCAAAATCCCGGGAGGTGTACCATGCCTTTTACCATCATCCGAAACGATATCACTAAAGTGAGGGCGGATGCCATCGTCAATACCGCCAACCGCCGCCCGGCATTCGGCCGGGGAACAGACCAGGCGATCTACAGCGCCGCCGGAAGAGAAAAGCTACTGGCTGCCCGGAAGCAGATCGGGGAGATGAAGCGGGGCGAAGCGGTGGTGACGGAGGGTTTTGACCTGCCGGCGAAATACATCATCCACACCGTCGGACCCCGGTGGGAAGGCGGGAGACAGAGAGAATTCGACACCCTGGCCTCCTGCTACCGGAAGTCCCTGCAGTTGGCGAAGGTATTGAAGTGCGAAAGCATCGCTTTTCCGTTGATCTCCGCCGGGACCCACGGTTTCCCGAAGGATAAGGCGCTGGAAGTGGCGCTTCGGGAGATCCGAAGCTTCCTTCAGGACAATGATATGGACGTGTCTCTGGTGGTCTTTGACCGGGGGACTTTTGAATTGTCCCGGGACCTGGCCGGGGAGGTGGACCGGTTCATCGATGAACGGCTTGGTTCAAGACCGAAATATTCCCTCCGGGTGGGGGGATCCTTCTACAAGCGGCCCGTCAAAGAGGACGCTTCCTCGAATGAAACCCCTTATCCGGAAGAGGAAGAACGGATCGAAGCCGCCAAGGAGTCCGTGCCTGTTTACGATGAGCGCCCCATAGGTTCTGCCGGGCTGGATCAGATCATGAAAGAGATTGGGGAAACCTTCCAGCAGCGGCTGCTGAAACTCATCGACGAGAGGGGGATGACGGATACAGAGGTTTACAAGAAGGCCAATCTGGACCGGAAGCTGTTCTCCAAGATCCGCTGCAACCCGGCCTATCGTCCCAAGAAGAAGACGGTGCTGGCACTGGCCATCGCACTGGAGTTGGACATGAACGAGACCACGGACCTGCTGGCCCGGGCGGAACACGCCTTTTCTCCGAGCAATAAATTCGACCTGATCATCGAATACTGCATTCAAACGAAAATCTACGATATCTTTGAGATCAACGCGATCCTGTTCGATCACGAGCTGCCCCTCCTGGCCTGACCGGGAGGGCTTTTTCATTTGTCGCCCGGAAGGCGACCACCGGGGCCTGCGTTTGCGGTATCCTTGTCTCATCAAAGACAAAGGAGGACTGCAGCATGAAGAGAGAGTATGAAGATAAAAGAAACAATGAATTGACGGAACTGGTGATGATCATCGACCGGAGCGGCTCCATGACCGGGATGGAGGAGAGCACCATCAAGGGCTATAACAAACTGTTGAAGGAACAGAAGGCACTGAAGGGGGAGGTGCTGGTCTCCACCGTCTTATTCGACCATGAGATCCAGGTGCTCCATGACCGGATCCCCATCCGGAAGGTGGAATACCTGACGAACCGGGATTACCAGACAAGGGGATGCACGGCGCTATTGGACGCGGTGGGCGGAGCCATCCACCATATCATCCGGATCCACCGCCACACGAACCCCAGGTACCGTCCCGGCCGGACGCTCTTCGTGATCATTACAGACGGGTTGGAGAATGCCAGCCGGTTCTACACTTACCCTCAGCTGAAGAACATGATCGATAAGGAGAAGCGGAAGTACGGGTGGGAGTTCCTGTTCCTGGGAGCCAACATCGACGCCGCAAGGGATGCCGGAAGAATGGGGATCGACGCGGACCACGCCGTGGATTATCACTGTGATGAGAAGGGGACAGAGCTGAATTACGAAGTCCTTTCCAGGGCAGTGGGCAGCGTGAGGATGAGCAGTGCGCCACTGGGGAGAGACTGGAAGAAAGAGATCGATGCGGATTACAAGAGGCGGAAATAGAAAAACCGCCCATTGTTGAAGATACAACAATCATGAGCGGTTTCATTTGGAGCTCCTGGCCGGACTCGAACCGGCGACCTACGCATTACGAATGCGTTGCTCTACCAACTGAGCCACAGAAGCGAATACTCTGT
>CADBSL010000150.1 GCA_902797345.1 uncultured Eubacteriales bacterium | reverse complement strand
TTTTTTAGGATGGTTTAACTATGATCACTACTATTATCAAAAGGGACGGAAGAGAGGTCCCATTCGAACTGGATAAGATCACGGATGCGATCTATAAAGCCGCTCAGGCCACCGGCGGACGGGACCGGTCCATGGCGGAAAAACTGGCGAATCAAGTCGTGGTCTATATCGAAAATGATTTAAAAATCGAGCAGCCTGCCGTAGAACAGATCCAGGATGCTGTGGAAAAGATCCTGATCGAGACCGGGCACGCCCGGACGGCCAAGGAATTCATCCTCTACCGGTCCACCCGTTCCAAGGTCCGGGAAATGAATTCTTCCCTGATGCGGACACTGGAAAACCTCACATTCCAGGATGCCAAAGAGAGTGATGTCAAGAGAGAAAACGCCAATATCGACGGCGACACCGCCATGGGGACCATGCTGAAATACGGTTCCGAGAGTGCGAAGAAGTTTTATGAAATGTTCATCCTGGACCCGAAGGTCTCGGAAGCTCACCGCAACGGGGATATCCACATCCACGATATGGACTTCTATACCCTGACGACGACCTGCTGTCAGATCGACCTGGGAAAACTGTTTGACGACGGTTTCTCCACCGGGCATGGATTCCTGCGGGAGCCGAATTCGATCCAGAGCTACGCGGCCCTGGCCTGTATCGCGATCCAGTCCAACCAGAACGACCAGCACGGCGGCCAGAGCGTGCCGAATTTCGACTACGCCATGGCGAAGGGCGTGAAGAAGAGCTACAAGAAGCTCTATAAATCCAACCTGCAGAAGTGCATGCAGCTCCTCTGCGGACTGGAAGACAGTGAAGAAAAAGCCGAGGAAGTCATGGAGACTTTCCTGAAGGAATACGAATACGTGCCGGCGCTGTCGGACGACGACGAAAAGGTCGAGATCCAGAAGAAAGTCCTGGCGGATTATATCCTGGACAAGGGATTGATCGATAAGACCGTCGCTTTCGTTCGCGACACGGCGGAAAAAGAAGTGGACAAGCAGACCTACCAGGCCATGGAAGCCTTCATCCACAACCTGAACACCATGCACTCCAGAGCCGGGGCGCAGATCCCCTTCAGCTCCGTCAACTACGGGCTGGATACCTCTCCGGAGGGCCGGATGGTCGTGAAGAACCTGCTCCTGGCGACGGCCAGCGGGCTGGGCAACGGCGAAACGCCGATCTTCCCGATCCAGATCTACAAGGTCAAGGAAGGCATCAACTACAACGAAGGAGAACCCAACTACGACCTGTTCAAGCTGTCTCTGGAAGTATCCGCCAAGAGGCTGTTCCCGAACTACTCCTTCATCGACGCACCGTATAATCTGAAATACTATAAAGAAGGTCACCCGGAAACCGAAGTGGCGTACATGGGCTGCCGGACGAGAGTCATCGGCAATGTGCATGATCCCAGCCGGGAGATCGTTACCGGCAGAGGCAACCTGAGCTTTACCTCCATCAACCTGCCGAGGATCGCTCTGAATGCCCACAAGAACATCGAACTGTTCTTTGAAGATCTGGACCGGAAGATCGACCTGGTCATCAAACAGCTGAACGAGCGGTTCGCTATCCAGGCCAGCAAAAAAGTCCGGAACTTCCCCTTCCTGATGGGTCAAGGGATCTGGATCGACTCCGACAAGCTGGAGATCGACGACAACATCGGCGAAGTGTTGAAGCACGGCACCCTTTCCGTCGGTTTCATCGGCCTGGCAGAATGCCTGACGGCTCTGATCGGTTCCCACCACGGGGAAACGGAAGAAGCCCAGAACCTGGGGCTGGAGATCATCGGCTACATGAGAAAGCGGCTGGATGAAGAATCCCAGCGGACCAAGCTGAATTATACCCTGCTGGCCACTCCGGCAGAAGGGCTTTCCGGCCGGTTCGTTCGGATCGACAAGAAAAAGTACGGGATCATTCCCGGGGTCACGGACAAGGAATACTACACCAACTCCTTCCATATCCCGGTTTACTACAACATTTCCGCTTTTGAAAAGATCAAGCTGGAGGCTCCTTACCATGCGCTGACCAACGCCGGCCACATCACATACGTGGAACTGGACGGCAACCCGACCAACAACCTGGAAGCGTTCGAGCAGGTAGTCCGGTGCATGAAAGAAAACGGGATCGGGTACGGCTCCATCAATCACCCGGTAGACAGAGACCCGGTTTGCGGATATAATGGAATCATCGATGACGTTTGTCCGTTCTGCGGCAGA
>CADBSL010000149.1 GCA_902797345.1 uncultured Eubacteriales bacterium | reverse complement strand
TTACAGCAGATACCCCCTGATGATGCAGGGCGGCGGCATGGAAATCGAAGAATTATTGGAATACATGATCGAAGATGCATCGACGGTCCTGAGATGATCCCGCCGGTGTACCGGTGGAAGGGAGAGAGATACATATGTCAGAGCAGCTGAAAATCGCAGGTATCATACGGGAGTCCATCGTCGACGGGCCGGGGATCCGGTTCGTGGTCTTTACGCAAGGGTGCTCCCACAGGTGCCCGGGCTGCCATAATCCTCAGACCCACGACCCGGAGGGCGGCAACTGGATCAGTACGGATCGGATATTAGAGGAGATCGACAAGAACCCGCTGCTGAAGGGTGTGACCTTCAGCGGCGGGGAACCCTTTGAACAACCCAGAGCCATGGCGGAACTGGCGAAGGGCGTCATGGAGAGGGACTTGGATCTGGTGACCTACAGCGGCTATACCTTTGAAGAACTGCTTCAGATGGCGGAGGAAGACGAAGACATCCGGTATATCCTCGAACACTGCCGGATGCTCATCGACGGACGGTTCCAGCTGGAGAACAAGACTTTAGCGCTCCCGTTCAGGGGGAGCACCAACCAGCGGCTCATCGATGTGCAGGCGTCCCTGGAGGCAGGCACCGTTATTGAGTTTGAAGATTGAAGATCAGAGAAAAAATAGGCCCCGGCGGGTTTCCAACGCCGGGGTTTTTTGGTATAATATTGTGATAAGATTGCGAGAGCTGTGTCAAGGAAGGCAACTGATAGAATGGACAACAAAAAACACCCGAAAACCTTTGTCAAGGGAGCAGCGATCCTGGGGCTGGCCGGACTGATGGTCCAGATCCTGGGGGCAGTGTTTCGGATCCCACTGGCGAACATTATCGGTGATGAGGGAATGGGCTATTTCCAGACCGCTTATCCCGTATATATCTTTATATTGGTATTCTCCACCAACGGCGCCCCGGCGGCCATCTCCAAGATGGTTTCCGAAAACGTGGCCCGGGAGAACTATTCGGAGGCGCACCGGATCTTCCGGGTCTCCTTCCTGTTGATGATCGCGCTGGGCGTGATCTCCTCGCTGGCGGTCTTCCTGCTGGCGGGACCCATCGTACGGTATTTCGGCGATCCGGGGGCATATTACGCCATGATCGCCATCGCGCCGGCCCTGTTGTTCGTGCCGGTGATGTCGGTGTTCCGGGGGTATTTCCAGGGCTACCAGGTCATGGGACCCACGGCGGCTTCCCAAATGGTGGAACAGGTGGTCCGGGTCGGGATCGGCCTGACCCTGGCGGTGGTGCTGCTTCCCATGGGGATCCCCATCGCTGCGGCGGGGGCTTCCGGCGCCGGGAGCATCGGACCGATCTTCGGAGCGATCTTTATCGCGCTGATCTACCTGCGAATGAAGCGGAAAAAGTCCCTGCCCTTTGACCGGGGCGACCGGGACATCGAAAGACCGGAATCCCGAAGATCCATCCTTCTGAGGATGGCGGGGATCGCGATCCCCATCACCATCGGGGTGTCCATCTTCCCCATCATGAATCTGGTGGACCTGATGGTGGTCATGCGCAGACTCCAGGCAGCGGGACTGTCCACTGCCCAGGCCAACGGCCTGTACGGACAGCTGTCCGGATACGCAGGACCGATCGTCAACCTACCCCAGTCTCTGGCGCTGGCCATGGCGCTGAGTCTGGTGCCGGCCATCGCCGCTGCAAAAAGCGTGAATGACCGGGAAGACACGGATAAGAACATCCGGCTGGGGCTTCGGATCGCCTTTATCATCGGCATCCCCTGTGCCTTCGGCATCATGGCCATCCCACAGCAGCTTTTGGACCTGATCTACCCGGCCCGGGTAGGGGGGACGGAAGCCGCCGCACATTGTCTTTTCCTGTTGGGACCGGGAGTGATCTTCATCTGCGTGGCCCAGGCCATGGCAGGGATCCTGCAAGGTCTGGGGAAACCCGGCCTGTCGGTGATCGGGATCGCCGCCGGTGCGGCAGTGAAATATCTGGTATCCTATGTACTCACCGGGATAGAGGCGCTGAATGTTTCCGGCGCCGCCATCGGTACCAGCGCCGGCCTTTTGGTGGTGGCGCTGCTCAACTACCGGTTCGTGCAGCGGGAGACCGGGACAAAGCATGATCTGAATCTTGCGGTGATCAAACCCGCTCTTTGCGGCGCTGTCGCGATCCTGGCGGTGGTTGTCATCTGCTTTGCCGGGGTGAGGGTCACCTCCCACTCCCACATGGTGACGCTGCTTTCCGTCTTTGTGGCGATGGTGGTATACGGGATCATGCTGATCAAAACAAAATCCATCCTCCCGGAAGAGATCCAGATCCTTCCGAAGGGAGATACACTGTACCGGCTTCTG
>CADBSL010000148.1 GCA_902797345.1 uncultured Eubacteriales bacterium | reverse complement strand
TCCATGAAATTGCTTTCACACGGACCTGAACCGTGCGCGTCTGCCAATTCCGCCACGCCTGCGCGACTACTTTTCTATAATACCACAGATTTGGTATTTGTCAAAGGCTTTTTTGAAAAAGTTTGAAGCCGCTACTTATACTTCTCCGCCAGTCGCCTTGCCACATAGACGCCGCTGGCAGAAGCCTGGGACAGGGAGTGGGTCACGCCGGCCCCGTCCCCCAGAGCGTACAGGCCCTTCACCTTCGTCTCCAGGTTATGGTCCACTTCCACATTGGAATTGTAAAACTTGACTTCTACCCCATACAGCAGGGTGTCTTCGTTGGCGGTGCCCGGAGCGATCTTATCCAGGGCGTAGATCATTTCGATGATGGTATCCAGCTGCCGCTTCGGGATCACCAGGCTCAGATCCCCCGGCGTCGCGTTCAGGGTGGGTCTTGTGAAGCACTTTTCCATCCGCCGCTCACTGCTCCGGCGGCCTTTCACCAGGTCGCCAAACCGCTGCAGCAGCACACCGCCTCCCAGCATATTGGACAGCCGGGCGATGGATTCCCCATATTCGTTGCTGTTCCGGAAGGGTTCCGTAAACCGATTGCTCACCAGCAGAGCGAAATTGGTGTTCTCCGTCCGCAGGGCCGGGTCCGCATAACTGTGGCCGTTCACCGTGACGATGCCGTTGGTGTTTTCAGCCACCACTTCCCCATACGGATTCATGCAGAAAGTGCGGACCATATCGTTATACTGATTCGTCTTGTAGACGATCTTGCTTTCATAGACTTCGTCGGTGATATGCTTGAAGATCTCCGCCGGCAGCTCGACCCTCACGCCGATGTCTACCCGGTTGCTCTTCGTCTCGATCCCCAGCTTTTCGCAGATCCCCGAGATCCATTTGGACCCGGACCGGCCGGTGGCCAGCACGACTTCGGAGGCCTCGAAGCTTTCGGATGCGGTGTGGACGATGAAGTCCTGGTCTCCCCGGATCTCCACATCCTGGACTTCCGTTTCAAAGCGGATCTCGATCCGGTCTTTGGTATAGTCATAGATCCTCTTCAGGATCCTCTTATTCCGGTCGGTACCCAGGTGCCGGACCTTCGCGTCCAGCAAATGCAGGTTGTGCCGCAGGGCCATGGTCTTCAGGTCGCTGTTGCCGGTGGAATAGAGCTTCGCCTCGCTGCCGCCGAAGCTGCACAGGACCGAATCCACGTATTCCATCAGGTCCATGGCCTGCTCCACCCCCACATAACGGTGAAGATCCCCGCCAAACTGGGTGGTGATGTTGTATTTCCCGTCGGAAAGGGTCCCGGCGCCGCCGTACCCGTTCATGATGCTGCAGGTCTTGCAGTTCATGCACTTTCCTTCCGTCATTTTGATAGGACAGATCCGGTGTTCCAGGGCCGTGCCCTTTTCCAGCACCAGCACCTTCGCCTTATTATCGATTTTCGTCATTTCATAGGCCAGAAAAACGCCTGCCGCGCCGGAGCCGATGACGATCACATCATATTTGTTCATATCACACTCTCACTAAAAAACGGAGGAAGGGAAGCCCTCCTCCGCCATTTCTTTTAAACTATTCAACGGTAACACTCTTCGCCAGGTTCTTCGGTTTGTCGATGTCGCAGCCTCTGAGTTTGGCGATATAGTAAGCAAACAACTGCAGCGGTACCACTGCCAGAACCGGTGTGACTTCATCCGCACAATCCGGGATGTAGATCACGTCGTCCGCCTGCTCTTCGATAGCGGTATTGCTCTTCTTTGCCAGTCCGATGACGTAAGCTCCCCGGGCCTTGACCTCCTGGATATTGGAAAGCATCTTGTCATAGAGCTTGTCCTGGGTCGCCAGCGCGATGACCAGGGTGCCCTGTTCCATCAGGGCGATGGTGCCGTGCTTCAGTTCGCCGGCAGCGATGGCGAAGGAGTTGATGTAGGAGATCTCCTTCAGCTTCAGGGAACCCTCATAAGAGATCCCCACGTCGGAGCCTCTGCCGATGTAGAAGACGGAGGTCTGACGATACTGCTTCTTGGCGATCTCTTCGATCTGCTTCTCGCTCTTCAGCAGTTCTTCCAGTTTATCCGGCAGCTGCTTCAGCTCATCCATGATATGATCGTAATACTCCTTGGTGATGGTGCCCTTCTGAGTCGCCATGTAAAGCGCGATCAGGTACATGCAGATCAGCTGAGTGGTATAGGCCTTGGTGGAAGCCACAGCGATCTCCGGACCCGCCCAGGTGTAGAATACGTCGTGGGATTCTCTGGCCACGGAGCTTCCGACCACATTGACGACGGACAGGATCCGGGCGCCCTTGTTCTTGGCTTCCCGCAGAGCCGCCAGGGTATCCTGGGTCTCGCCGGACTGACTTACCGCGATGAACAGGGTATGGTCATCCACGAAGGGGTCTCTGTAGCGGAATTCGGAAGCTACATCCACTTCCACCGGGATCCGGGCAAATTTCTCGATGGCGTATTTGCCTACCAGACCAGCGTGATAAGCCGTGCCGCAGGCCACGATATAGATTTTATTGATCTTGTCCAGGTCTTCCTTCGTCAGTGAGATCCCGTCCAGTTTGATGCTGCCGCCTTTCTCCAGCCGTCTTGTCAGGGTCTCATAAACGCCCTTGGGCTGTTCGTGGATCTCTTTCAGCATGAAGTGGTCGTAACCTTCTTTTTCTGCCGCATCGGCATCCCAGGTCACGTGGAACACGTCCCGCTTCACTTCATTGCGGTCCATATCGTAGATCTTGGCTTCGTTCTTGGTGATCACCACGGTCTCATTGTTTTCGATGAGGTAAATGGTCCGGGCATATTTCAGCAGCGCCGGGATGTCCGAAGCGATGAAATTGCAGTTGTTGCCCAGGCCCACGATCAACGGTGCGTCACGGCGTACCGCCACGATCTTGTCAGGCTCTTCCGCGGCGATGACGCCGATGGCATAAGCCCCTTCCATTTTCTCCACTGCCTTATATACCGCATCCACCAGATCGTGTTCGTAATATACGCCGATCAGCTGGGCGATGACTTCTGTGTCGGTCTCAGACTTGAAGGTGATGCCCTTCTCCTCCGTCAGCCACTTCTTCAGTTCCACGAAATTTTCGATGATCCCGTTGTGGACCACGGCGATCCGCCCGTCCTGGCTCAGGTGCGGGTGGGAATTCACATCCGAAGGCGCTCCGTGGGTCGCCCAACGGGTGTGGCCGATGCCGATGTGGCTGGTCAGGTCCTCTCCCTGGATCATTTCTTCCAGATTGGCGATCCGTCCGATCTTCTTCCGGACCACCAGATTATTCTTCTGATTCAGTGCGATACCGGCCGAATCATATCCTCTGTATTCCAGTTTTTTTAATCCGTCGATGATGATGTCTTTGGCATTGCCGTCACCGACATATCCTACGATTCCGCACATATTGAATCTCCTTTCTTGCTTCTATCTTCTATCTTCAATCTTCTATCTCTATCCAAGTCTCAGCTCGATCAATGCAGCCAGGGCCGCAGCGTCTTCTTTGATGGCTGCTTCGTCGGAGCCTTCGATCATGACGCGAACGAGGGGTTCTGTGCCGGAGGGCCGGATCAGCACCCGTCCATCTCCCTTCATCTTCTTCTCCAGGGACCGGATCTCTTTCATGATGATCTCATCCCGGTCGAAGCGGGTCTTGTTTTCATTCTTCACTCTTGCATTCTTCAGCACCTGAGGATAGACTTTCATCTCATCCGCCAGTTCCGCCAGTGTTTTGCCGGAATCCCGCACCGCCTGCAGGGTCTGCAGGGCGCTGAGGACGCCGTCCCCGGTGGTGGTGTGGTTCAGGAAGATGATGTGGCCGGACTGTTCTCCGCCGATCACGCAGCCGGTCTGGAGCATCCGCTCCAGCACATACCGGTCGCCCACGCCGGTGGTCTCCACCGTGGCGCCCATCTCTTCCACGGCCTTGTACAGGCCCATATTGCTCATGACCGTGGCGGTCACCAGATTCTTTTCCAAAAGTCCCTTCTGCTTCAGGTACTTGGCGCAGATAAAGATCAGGTGATCCCCATCCACCAGTCGGCCTTCCGCGTCCACGGCGATGAGCCGGTCCGCATCTCCGTCGAAGGCCAGACCGCAGTCCGCCCCCAGGCGAAGCACTTCATCCTGCAGCTTTTCCGGGTGGGTGGAGCCGCAGCCGTCGTTGATATTGAACCCGTTGGGGTTATTGCCGATCACGGACACCTTCGCGCCCAGTTCCGTGAAGACCTTCTCCGCCACCTGGTAGGACGCTCCGTTGGCACAGTCCAGCACGATCTGCATCCCGGAGAAATCTCCCGTCACTGTGCTCTTCAGGAAATCCGAATACTTGTCCAGCGCATCTTCATCCGCTACCAGACACTTGCCGATCCGCTCACCGTAGAGGTGGGTGCCCCGCATGCTGTCCCGCAGCATCATCAGTTCGATCTCATCCTCGATCTCATCCGCCAACTTGAACCCTTCTGAGTTGAAGAACTTGATCCCATTGTATTCAAAGGGATTGTGAGAGGCAGAGATCACCACTCCGGCAGTAGCACCGTAGCGCTTTACCAGATAGGCGATGGCCGGTGTCGGCATCACGCCGACTTTGATCACATTGGCGCCCATGGCCATGATGCCGGCGGATAATGCGTCCTGGAGCATATCTCCGGACACCCGGGTATCCATCCCGATGACGACCGTCGGCCTTTCATCCTCTTCTTTCGTCAGCACATAGGCTCCGGCCTTGCCCAGATTAAAGGCCATTTCCGGTGTCAGCTCAGAGTTCGCCACTCCCCGGACACCGTCAGTCCCGAATAATTTGCCCAATTCTATCTCCTCCTGTATGTTAAGATGGGAGATGGAAGATGGAAGACCATATCATCCTCTTCTATTCTCCTTCTGTTGCTTTCTGTTCACCGTTTGTCCCGTCTCCCCCGGCCGTTCCGGCTCCGCTGTTTTCCGCTGCGGCATCCGGATTCCCGGCGGTTTCGGAAAAAGCATTGTCACCACTGTCTGCGGCAGCCGCTTCGCTCTCATCCGCCGCAGAGCGAACGATAAAATCGACTTTGATGGTAACAGAGTCATCGGTCTGGTTCCGGATCGGATCTCCTCCGTTATCCAGAGCTGTGATCCCCAGCGGCAGCTGGATCGTCACATCCACTGAAGCGTTCTCCGTGATGCGGGAGATGTCCACCGGTGAAGTCTTCAGGGAAGTGATGTTCTTCATTTCATCGTATTTCCCCCGGATCTTCAGCTTCAGGCCGGAAGCCGGCGAAACGGTCATCCCTTCGGGGCTGTTCCCGCTGGTGACCACCTCCACATTGACGGTCTTCGTCATCATTTTTTCCGCTTCCACGCCCACAGTGGTCTGGCTGAGCTCAACGCCTTCCACCAGATTCCCGTCTTTATCTGTCGGAACGATCTCCACGTTCCGGTTATATTCATTGACACTGTCCTTGACGTTCAATACGCCCGTCAGCGAGCTGACCTGTTCCACATAAGTGGAAGGGCCGGTGACGCTGATCTTGTCTTCACTGACGCCCACGATCTCCACACTGGTATCATTGCTGAGATTCCCGGAGACCTGGATGTCCACCGGTTTGTCCTCCGTGACCACTTTGTCCACCAGGACCAGGAAATCACCGTCCCGGGCCTCCGCCTTGGAGACCTTGTCGGGCGCCGATACCTGCACCGTGACCTGGTTTTCTCCTTCTACGCAGCCCGACACATCGATCTTCGCAGAGAGTTTGCTGGCGTTCACGTTGTATACGTCGCTTCTCCGGCCAGAAACCACCACGGTGACTGTCTCGTCAAACTCCGTCAGCAGCGTCAGTCCCTTGGATTCCAGCACGTTTTCGCCCACGATCCGAAGGGGGACTCCCGATACGGTGGTCTCTGTCTCCGGGTTCACTTCACCGATCACATAGGCCCAGAGGATCACTGCTAAAATGATAGCTAAAACGATATTCATGACCCGGACTTTATTCTCCGTGGAGGCCGGACTCGGTTTTTTTACGATCAGGTCCAAGAGTTTATTCATTGTGCTTCCCCCTCATCCGATTAAAGAACGGTTTGAAGAAGAAGGTCCGTTCCGACTCCCCTTCGTTCATGAATACACTTTTTACGATTTTCTGCATGGAATTGTTGTCCATGAAACGGGAGATCTTCCCGTTGGTCGCCACCGACATGGCGCCGGTCTCCTCCGACACGATCACGGCGATGGCATCGCTGATCTCCGTCACTCCGATCCCCGCCCGGTGACGGGTCCCCAGTTCGGAGCTCAGGTTGGTGCTGGACGTGAGCGGCAGCACGCACCCGGCCGCGATGATTTTTTCTCCCCGGATGATCACCGCCCCATCGTGGAGAGGTGCGCCGGAATAGAAAATATTCATCAGCATTTCCTTGGTGATATCCGCGTTGATCTGGATGCCGGATTCCACCACGTCACCCAGGACCGTATTGCGTTCGAATACGATCAGCGCCCCGACTTTATTTCTGGAAAAATACTTCAGGGCGTACATGACGGCATCCGTCAGCGAATCGCTTTCCTCCGGGTTCAGGTACGTCCCGGAACGAAGCCAGAAGCCCCCCAGATACTGCAGCACCCGCCGGATCTCCGGCTGGAATACCACGATCACAGCGATGGCCCCTACTTTCAGAATGCCCTCCAACAGCCAGTTGACGGTATAGAGCTTCAGAACATCACTGAGCACAGTTGCTACCAGCAGCACAATAAGACCCATCAAAAGCTGGAAAGCCCGGGTCTCCTGGATATATTTCAGTATTTTATAAATAGCAAATGCGATGATGGCAATGTCTAAAATGTCCACCCATCGCAACTGCGAGATCATCGTTGTCAGATAATCGATCATGCTTCAGCGTTTCTCACTTCCTGCCAGCCGGCGGATTTCCCCTTTCGCAAAAGCTGGGGCGACAGCGCTGCCGCCCCATGCGTTCGGGTATCAATAGTTCGGTTCCAGTAATCCGTATTTGTCGTCGCTTCTCTTATATACTACATTCACAGCCTCTGTTTCCAGATTGATGAATACGAAAAAGCTGTGCCCGATCAGTTCCATCTGGAGGATGGCTTCTTCTACACTCATGGGTTTGATGTCGAAGCTCTTTCTCTTGACTTCCTTCAGTTCTTCCACTGCCGGGGCTTCATCATCCGGGATCTCTTCGAACCGGATATCTGCCTGGCCGCTGCCCTTGTATCTCTTCTGCAGTTTGGTCTTATATTTTGCCAGCTGGGAAGACAGCTTTTCGGATACTCTATCCAGTGCAGTGGTCACATCCGCTGCCACGTTTTCTGCTCTGAAAATGGTTCCTTTGGAGAAGATCGTTGCCTCAACGCCCTGCTTTTCCTTCTGCTGGAACACCTTGACGGCCATTTCAACATCATCATTGAAATACTTGTCCAATTTAGCAAATTTCTGATTCACAAGCTTTGTCAGGTTGTCTCCAACATTGATATTCTTTCCTGTGATCTTGATTCTCATAGTAACACCTCCACAAGCTAAGTAG
>CADBSL010000147.1 GCA_902797345.1 uncultured Eubacteriales bacterium | reverse complement strand
GAGGGATACAACCAGGCTGTGCGCTTCATCATGAATAACCGCAGCCGTCTTCCCGGCATCCACGGAGTGGTCACCGACCTGATCGACGTGCCGAAGGGTTACGAGACGGCGATCCAGACGGCGCTGGGCGGAGGCATTCAGAACATCGTCTGCGAGGACGACGGAAGCGCGGCCCGGTGTGTCCGGCTTCTGAAACAGGAGCGGGCCGGGAGAGCGACCTTCCTGCCGGTCCGGAGCGTGAAGGGCGGCCGGAACATTTCCAAAGAACGGAACAACGGTGCGCTGAAGGAAGAACCGGGATTTGTGGGTTTCGCGGTGGATCTGGTGAGCAGTGAACAAAAGTATTCAGCTATTTTGGATTATCTGCTGGGCAGGACTGCAGTGGCAGAAAGTCTGGAGGATGCCATCCGGTTATCGAAAAAATATGCCTGGGGGATGCGGTTCGTGACGCTGGAGGGAGAAGAGATCAATCCCAGCGGCGCCATCACCGGCGGCAGATACAAGAATACCGGCCCCAACCTTTTCGAACGGAAGAATGAGATCCGTTCTCTGGAGGAGGAGATCCGGGAAATGGAGCAGCAGGAGACCGGACTGGAAGAAGAACTTCGCCTTCAGCAGGAAAAGCGGGATCGGGCTGCAGAAGTAAAAGAGGCATTGGAAGAAGAGATCCGGGAAGCACAGGTCCGCCTGGGAGTCCTGGTGAATGATTTGAAAATGACCGACAGCCGCAAGGCGGTCTTTGACGAAAACCTGATCCGCTGGGAACGGGAACTGGAAGACATCCAAAAAGAGATCGGAGAGACTCAGGAGATGATCCGGGCTGCGGAAGAAACCGTGGCGCAAAATTCCAGGGCCATCGAAGAAAGCGAAGGGTTTATGGATGACGAAGTCCAGGATTTCGAGTCTGCCCGGAAGGAAGCGGAAGCGCTTTCGGAAGAGATCAATCGGGCCCGGATCAGCATTTCATCCCTGGAAACGGATATCCGCCACACCCTGAGCGGCATTCGTCGGAGCCGGGATGAGATCGACCGTCTGCAAAAGGAAAAGGAAGATCGGATAGAAGAAAAGGGCCGGCTGGAGACGGAGCGGCAGGAGACTCTGGAACAGATCCGGATCACCAAAGGCGCTCTGGAGCGGGCAGAAGAAAGCTACAGGGAGATCCAGAACGACAGGCAGGAATTGCTGGACCGGAAAGAAGAAGAAAACCGTCGGCTGAAGGAAACGGAAAGCCGGGGGAAGGAACTGGAGGATCTCCTTCGGGACATCCAATCCAGAAAGTATGATGTTCGTCTGAAAATCTCCCGGACAGAGTCTCAAATCGAGACGGTGAAGAATAATCTGTGGGATCGCTATGAGGTCAGCTTCATTGAGGCGAAACGGCTCCGGCAGGAGGATTTCGCCGTGACTGCTGCCACAAAGGAATCCCGGGAGATCCGAAACCGGATGAAAGAACTGGAGCCGGTAAACATCGGCGCCATAGAAGAATACCGCCAGGTGTCGGAACGCTATGGTTTTCTGACGGAACAGCGGGAGGACCTGTTGAGATCCATCGACTCTCTTCGGTCCATCATCGGTGAAATGGATAAACTGATCCATTCCCGGTTCCTGGAGAGTTTCGCGGAAGTCAATAAAGCGTTCCAGAAGACCTACACGGAACTCTTTGGAGGCGGGAAAGCGGAGTTGATCCTAGAGGACCCGGACAACGTGCTGGAGACCAACGTGGACATCGTGGCTCAGCCGCCGGGGAAGAAGCTTCAGAACATCAACCTCTTATCTGGTGGGGAGAAATCCGTCACAGCCATCGCGCTCCTGTGTGCGCTGTTAAAAGTCCGGCCGACGCCTTTCTGTATCCTGGATGAGGCGGAAGCGGCTCTCGACGACGAAAATATCGACCGGTTTATCCGGTATCTGAAAAACTATAATGAGATCCAGTTCATCGTGGTGACCCACCAGAAAGTCACCATGGAACAAGCGGATATCTTATATGGGGTGACCATGCCTGAGAAGGGGGTCTCCCAGATCGTTTCCCTGAAACTGGAGGGAAAAACACCGACGGTCTAAGGACTGGAAAGGGGGAAGAGAATGTCTTTTTTTAAGAAACTATCGGAAGGTCTGAAAAAGACCAAAGACAATATGGTGAGGGGCTTTGAAGATGCCTTCAAGACCTACACCAAGGTGGACGACCAGTTCCTGGAGGAACTGGAAGACATCCTGATCATGAGCGACGTAGGGATGGAAACATCCATGAAAATCAGCGATGAACTGCGGGAAGCGGTGAGGACCAAGAAGCTGACGGATGTGGACAGCGTCCGGGCGGAAGTAAAGCGGATCATGGCGGACATCCTGGACAAGGGCGAGGACGCCCACAAGCTCAGCAGCGACTATCCCGTAGTCGTGATGGTGATCGGCGTGAACGGCGTCGGAAAGACCACGTCCATTGCCAAGATCGCCAATGGCCTGAAAAACGAAGGAAAGAAAGTGCTGTTGGTGGCGGGGGATACGTTCCGTGCTGCAGCAGCAGAGCAGCTGGAGATCTGGGGTGAGCGGATCGGTGTGAATGTGATCCGGCATAAAGAAGGCTCCGATCCGGCGGCAGTGGTGTTCGACGGCGTCCAGTCGGCAAAAGCCAAGGGCATCGACGTGATCATCTGCGATACCGCCGGAAGACTGCATAACAAGAAGAATCTGATGAACGAGCTCAATAAGATGAACCGGATCGTGGAGCGGGAATTCCCGGAAGCGACACGGGAAACGCTGCTGGTCATCGATGGAGCCACCGGGCAGAACGCCAAGTCTCAGGTGAAAGAATTCAGCGAGATCGCCGATATCACCGGCATTATCCTGACGAAGCTGGACGGTACTGCCAAAGGCGGCATCGTGATCTCTATTTCGGATGAGTTCGACATCCCGGTAAAATACATCGGCGTAGGCGAGGGCGTAGACGACATGCAGCCCTTCGTTCCTTCGGAATTTGCAGATGCGTTATTTGATGGGAGGGAGAACTGGTGAGCAAACCTCTGGTAGCGGTGGTGGGCCGCCCCAACGTTGGGAAATCCACCTTTTTCAATCGAATCATCGGCAAACGGCTATCCATCGTGGAAGATACCCCCGGGGTCACCCGGGACCGGATCTATGCGGAGACGGAGTGGAACGGCGTCCACTTCGCATTGATCGACACCGGCGGCATCGAGCCGTCCACTGCGGACGTGATCCTGTCCCAGATGCGGGAGCAGGCCCAGATCGCCATGGAAATGTCGGATGTGATCCTTTTCATGGTAGACGGTAAGGAAGGGATGACTTCTGCGGACCGGGAAGTGGCCAGCATGCTCTACCGGACCGGCAAGAAGGTGGTCCTGGTGGTGAATAAGATCGATACCGGCAAGGTGACGGACGACATCTATGACTTCTACGAACTGGGATTGGGGATCCCCTATCCGGTTTCCTCGGCTAATATGCTGGGGCTGGGTGATGTGCTGGATGAAGTCGTGGAAGGGATCAAAGAACTGGGAGATCCCGGCGAAGAAGAAGAGAGCATCCAGGTGGCCGTCATCGGAAAGCCGAATGTAGGGAAATCCTCTCTGGTGAACAAACTGCTGGGAGAAGACCGGGTCATCGTCAGCGACATCGCCGGCACCACCCGGGATTCCATCGACTCTCCCTTTGAATATGACGGAAAGAAATTCACTCTGATCGATACGGCCGGCATCCGCCGCCGCAGCAAGGTCAATGAAAATATCGAACGCTACAGCGTGATCCGGGCCATCGCCGCCATCGAACGTTCGGATGTCTGCGTTATGATGATCGATGCCCAGGAAGGGGTCACAGAGCAGGATAAGAAGATCGCGGGACTGGCTCATGAAGCCGGCAAAGGCGTGATCATCGTGGTGAACAAATGGGATCTGATCGAAAAAGAGACCAATACCATGAAACAGTTCACCAAAAAAATCCGCAATGAACTGGTCTACCTGAGTTATGCGCCGGTACTGTTCATCTCCGTGGTTACGGGTCAGCGGGTGGATAAACTGATGGACCTGGTGATCCAGGTGGAAGAAGAGTGCAGCAAGCGAGTGCCGACCGGTGTTCTGAACACCCTGATCTCTGATGCGATCCTGATGAATCAGCCGCCGTCGGACAAGGGCAAGAAGCTGAAGATCTACTATGCTTCCCAGGTCGGGACGAAACCCCCGTTGTTCTCCTTCAAGATCAACGACCGGGAGCTGATGCATTTTTCTTATGCACGGTATCTGGAAAACCGGATCCGGGAAGGATTTGGATTTGAAGGCACTCCCATCAAATTCGTTTTCCGAGCCAAGGGCGAGGACGCAAATGTGATGGATTAAAGATCGCAGATGGAAGGTAGGAGAAAAAATGATTTTACGGATTATACTTGTGATCGCAAGCTATATGATCGGCAGCCTCTCCACGGCGATCATCCTCTGCCGTGTGAAGTACGGAGTGGATATCCGGACTCTGGGGAGCGGGAATGCCGGGACCACCAATGTCCTTCGGAACTTTGGGAAGAAAGCGGCCGGCGTGACGCTGCTGCTGGATGCGCTGAAGGGCGTGCCCTGTTACCTGGTGGGGTATTTCCTGTGCCATTCCTACGGGGTGGCGCTGGCCTGCGGGCTGGCGGCGATCCTGGGGCATATCTTTCCGGTCTGGTATCAGTTCCGGGGAGGAAAAGGCGTGGCCACCACACTGGGCGTTGCTCTGGTGGCGGCACCGAAGATCACTCTGCTGGCACTGTTGATCGCCCTGGCGATCATGGCGGTCAGCCGGAGGGTCTCCTTGGGATCCATTCTGGGGGTCATCGCTTTCGAAGTGATCGCGGTGGCGACGCACCAGGAGAGAGCATTGATCCTGTGGGGACTTTGTGCAGTGCTGATCATCATCATCAAGCACAGGGATAATATCAAACGGCTGCTGTCGGGGACGGAGCCGAAGTTTACGCTGAAAAAATAGGAGCTTGGAGCCTGGAGCTGGAAGCTTGAAGATTGGAGAATAAAATGAAACGAATCACTGTATTAGGCGGTGGGAGCTGGGGAACCGCCGTGGCCATGAGTCTGGCCTCTAAGGGAATAGAAGTTCACCTTTGGGATATCGACCGGGAACACACCCGCTCCATGATCGAAGAAAGAGAAAACAAGAAGTTCCTTCCGGGAGCGCCTTTCCCCGAAACCCTTCAGGTGGATATGGAAGAAGAGGAAGCAGTGAAGGGCAGCGATGTGGTGATCTTCGCGGTACCGGCACAGTTTTTCCGCTCGGCACTGGAAGCGGCGGTGCCTCTTTTGAAAAAGGAAATGATCGTTGTCAACGTGGCGAAAGGGATCGAGATCGGCAGCCTCTGCCGGTTGTCGGAGATCGCCGGATCCATGATCCCGGAAAACCCCTACGTGGTGGTTTCCGGACCTTCCCACGCAGAAGAAGTCTGCAAGGGGATGCCTACCACTTTAGTGGCGGCTTCCCGGGACCGTGCTGTGGCCGAAGAGATCCAGGACCTGTTCATCAGCGATGTATTGAGAGTCTACACCAATGACGACGTGGTCGGCGTGGAACTGGGCGGCGCCCTGAAGAACATCATCGCTCTTGGGGCCGGCATCTGCGACGGACTGGGCTACGGAGACAATGCGAAGGCGGCTCTGATGACAAGGGGGCTGGCGGAGATCAAGCGTCTGGGAGCGGCTATGGGTGCGGATCCCATGACTTTTTCCGGGCTTTCCGGGATCGGAGACCTCATCGTGACCTGCACCAGCATGCACAGCCGGAACCGTCGCTGCGGCATCATGATCGGCGAAGGCATCGATACGAAGACGGCCATTGAAAACGTCGGTATGGTGGTGGAGGGGATCTACACCTGCCAGGCGGCTTATGAGATGGCGAAAAAATACAAGGTGGAAATGCCCATCGTTACAGGGATCTACCAGATCATCAACGAGAACAAGAATGCGGCGGACGCCGTTCGGGAGTTGATGACCCGAAAGAGAAAACATGAATCCGAACCCGATTTTATCACAAGAAATTCATTGTAATTTAACAAAAAATGTGATACGATAGAGTGTGTTTATGTGTTGATTTGAAATAATATGGGAAATAATCAAATGGAAAAAGACAGAAAAGCTTATCAAAAGAAATTGTTGATAAGATGTGCATTGTGGTTTCTGGCAGTTTTGATTGTCTTCTCCATCGCTTATTTCATACCGAAAGTCAGCGGAGCATTGAAGTCGACTTATGTGGTCCACTATGACAACGTATTCGTCTCGGACAAGGTGGAAGCCTATCTGGTCCGGTCGGAGAATGTGGTGTATGCGGAACGCAGCGGCAAACCCAAATACCTGGCAGATGAGGGAGTGCACGTTCGTGCCCCCGAAGAGGTGATGAGCGTTGGCCGCAGGTCTTACACAGCGGATACGCCGGGGATCCTGTCCTACTCGGTGGACGGATATGAAACGTATTTCATTAAGGACAATATCCAGAACATCACCCGCAAGGATGTGGATGACATGGAACTGGAACCCCGGAAGACGAAGCAGCAGGAAGTCAAAAGAGGCGATCCTCTGTTTAAGATCGTGGACGACAAAGAATGGTATATGATCTTCTGGCTCAGCCCGAAAGACTCCAAACACTATTCCGAAGGTGCCTTCGTGGATGTGATTTTGGAGGAGGAGACCGAGATCCGCGCCCGGATCGTCAATATCTATGCACAGGGTGATGAAAATATGGTCGTTCTGAAGACCTTTGATTATTACCCGGATATGGCGAAGAGCCGTACCGTGGATGTGGAGGTCGTCGCGGTGGATGAGACTGGGCTTTTGGTAGAGCAAAGCAGTATAGTGACCGTGGACGGAAACCCTGGTGTTTACGTCAAACAATTAAGCGGTGATTATAAATTCGTCAGGGTGAAAGTCCTGACGCTGGTGGACGAGAATGCGATCGTCGCTTCTGACACATTCAACGAAATGAATGGGGAGTTGATGGAGCAGATCACGACCATCAAACTATACGATGAAGTATTAAAGAATGGCAAGAGTATGAATAAAGGTGGCGAAGAAGTTGAGCAAAATTCATGAAAACCTGGACCTGTTGGAAGAACGGATACAGGCAGCCTGCGACAGAAGCGGACGTGACCGGGGAGATGTTCTTCTGATCGGTGTGACCAAGACCCGGACAGCAGAGGAGATCAATGAAGCAGTGGACTGGGGCATTACCGACATCGGTGAAAACAAAGTCCAGGAAATCATGGACAAGTATGAACACGTTCATGGCGATGTCAATTGGCATATGATTGGACATCTTCAAACAAATAAGGTAAAATACATTATCGACAAAGTATCTCTGATCCACTCCGTGGACAAGATCAAACTGGCGGAGGAGATCGACAAGAGAGCAAGAGAGCATGGAATTATTGCCTCGGTACTTATTGAGGTCAATGCGGCCGGCGAAGAATCCAAATTCGGAACAGATCTGGAAGGCGCCAAAAGTCTCATCGAAGAAGTGAGAGCGAAGTGCAAGAATATCTGTATCAAGGGTTTGATGACTATCGCACCGTTTACCGATGACCCGGAGGAGGTACGTCCGTATTTCCGGGAATTGAAGGCGTTGTTTGATTCCTACCAGGGGATCAAAGACGAGACCATGGATATGCAGCATCTCTCGATGGGCATGTCAGGGGATTTCGAAGTGGCCATCGAAGAAGGTGCCACGATGATCCGGGTCGGAACCGCTATTTTCGGTGCAAGAAACTATAATATTTGATCAAAGCACTGGCAATAAAATATAAAATTAAAATCGGAGGTTGATTATGGGTTTTAAGGATAAGCTGGGAAATTTCTTTGGGATTGATGACGGGGAATACGATGAATATGTAGATGATTATGAATACGATGAACCGATCGTGGATGAAAGAGAAGTGGAACGGGAAAGAAGACCGGCTCCTTCCTTCACCAGAGACGATCTGAAGGATTCCCGGATGAGCGACACCCCGGGCAAACCGCATATGAAGCTCATCGTAAATGAACCGAAGGCTTTTGATGAATGTTCCAAGATCGTGGACAATCTCAGAAACAAAAAGCCGATCATCATGAACCTTGAAAAGCTGGAAACCGAAGTTGCCAAGCGGATCTTTGACTTTGTCAGCGGTGCGACCTATGCGCTGGACGGCAGCGTTCAGAAGGTAGCCAACAACATTTTTGTTTTCGCGCCGGACAATGTGGACATTGCATCCAACATCGAAGAATTCAGAACACTGAACAATTCCAATTTATTTAAATAAAAGGAAGTGTTCAGATGACAACAGTTTTGCTGCTGGCGCTGCGGTGGTTTTATAATATTCTGACAGCTTTGATCCTCATACGAGTTTTCGGGAGCTGGTTCGTGCAGAACCCCTATGGTAGCCGTTGGTATATGGCTCTGGTCAATATAACGGAACCTATCCTGGGGCCCTGCCGGCGTTTGCTTTCCCGGTTCCAGGCGGGCATGCGGGTGGATTTCTCCCCGGTGGTGGCTTTACTGTTGATGTCTTTTATTTACAGAGTATTATGCAGTCTCATCATCATGATTTTTAATTAAGCATGCGAGTCAGGAGGAGAAGAAGGATATGATTACCCCGCAGGAGATCGAAGATAAAAAATTTGGAAAAGGGATCCGAGGATATCGGGAAGAAGATGTAGACCAGTTTTTGGACATCATCATCGCAGACCTGAAGTCCATTATGATGGAAAAGGATGCGTTGGAAGTCCGGGTAAAGGAACTGGAAGAAGAACTGGAAAATAAGAAGGCTACCGAGTCTGCGGTCTACGATGCGCTGGAAAAAGCCAACAGCATCGCGAATGACATTTCAGTAGGTGTGGAAAAGCGTTCTGCGCTGATCATTGAAAATGCCAAAGACGAGGCGGAAGCCATTGCCCGGAAGTCTCAATTAGAATCGGAAGGCTATGCGAAAAAAATCGCGGCTATCAAAGACCGTTTCGACAATCTGAGAGCCGGATATAAAGAAATGCTGGAAAAGGAACTGGCGAAGTACGATTCGCTGGAAAAAGAACTTTTCGCAGGGATCGATGCAGAAGTCGCGGAAGAAGCTCCAAAGGAAGAGATCCAGGAAGCTCCTCAGCAGGAAGAAGTTCCGGCGGAAGAGACTCCGGTAGAAGAAGCTCCGGCGGAAGAGGCTCCGGCAAAGGAGGAAGGCTCTTCTGTGATCGAGATCAATGACATCGAACAGCTGATACAGGAGTAAGGAATGATTTATCTGGTAGCGGTCATCATCGTTGTGTCCGTGCTGTTGGATCAGGCCCTGAAATGGATCGTATGCAATACGCTTGAGATCGGGCAGACTGTGCCTTTGATCGATGGCGTATTTCATTTTACGTATATCCGGAATTTCGGGGCGGCTTTCAGCATACTGCAGAATCGTCTGCCATTTTTGATTCTGGTGACGGTGGGGATCACCATCGCCCTGATGGTGTTTCTGGTAAGGAGCCGGAGTACGGCGAACCTGCTGATGAAGATCAGCATCCCGTTGATCATCGGCGGCGGCATCGGCAATCTCATCGACCGGATCCGTCTGGGGTATGTGGTGGATTATCTGGATTTCAGACTGATCCATTTTCCCGTGTTCAATCTGGCGGATTGCTGCGTCACCATCGGTGCGGCGCTGTTGGTGCTGGGGATCCTGACGTGGGATGAGGGCAGAAGTAAAAAAGGAAAATCAGATGGATGATCGATTTGAGATAACGGTTGAGAAAGAGGACGCCGGCACCCGAATGGATGCGTATCTTTCCTCCGTGACGGACAATACCCTTTCCCGCAGTTTCATCCAAAAACTGGTGGCGGCCGGCAAGGTCCGGGTGAACGGGGAAGTCAAAGAAGAAAAAAAGTATAAGGTGAAGGCCGGCGACCTGCTGGAAATGCAGATCCCTGAGCCGGTACAGACGGAAAACGCTCTCCCGGAAGATATCCCGCTGGATATCGTTTACGAAGACGAGGATGTGGCGGTGATCAATAAACCCCGGGGGATGGTGGTCCACCCGGCGCCCGGGAATGAGACCGGGACCATGGTCAATGCACTGCTGTACCATTTCAAGGATCTTTCTTCGGTGGGCGGCGTGGTCCGGCCGGGGATCGTTCACCGGATCGACAAGGATACTTCCGGGCTGATCATGGTGGCCAAGAATGACAAGGCCCACCTGTCTTTGTCGGAACAGCTGAAAGTCCATTCCATCACCCGGGTCTATCAAGCGGTGGTGTGGAATAATTTTAAAGAAGAAGAGGGAACGGTGGATGCGCCCATCGCCCGGGACCCGAAGAACCGGTTCCGGATGGCGGTGACAGAAGGCGGCCGCCGGGCTGTGACCCACTACCGGGTATTGGAACGGTTTGGCGCTTTTACCCTGATCGAGTGCCGGTTGGAGACCGGCAGGACTCACCAGATCCGGGTGCATATGGCGTATCGAAAGCACCCGCTGCTGGGAGATGCTCTGTACGGACCGGACAAGAATCCATACGGTGCACAGGGTCAGATGCTCCATGCCAGGGTGCTGGGATTCGACCACCCGTCCACCGGCGAAAGGCTGGTATTTGAGTGTGAACCGCCGGCGGAATTTTCCCGGGTCCTGGAGAGGCTTCGTGTAACCAAAATTTAATACCGATTAATATCGAAAAAGAGCACGGACCCTATTGAAAAATATCACAGATGATATTAATATTAGATGTACACCAACGTTTTCAAAACGAAAACGGGGAAGAGGAACTGAAGAATGCTGAATGTGTTTTTTGAGAATAGATTCAACGCCAGATACATCATGTTGTTGATTCTGGTGATAATTCTGGTGCTCGCAGTCATCGCCCATTTTAAAGGCGTTGGTCTGGATCTGGAAGACTCGCAAGAACAACTCCCGGACTTCGTCATGGAACAGTTGGCAGCCGATGACGTGGAAGACGGCATCAGAGTCGGTGTCGAGACGACGATCCAGAAGTGGGCTATGGCGGCGGCGGAAGATCCCGATGTGGATGACCCTCATCTTTATGATGCGTTTGAGGGTGCTCTTTTCATCGGAGATTCCCGCACGGAAGGGATGAAATTCTATTCGGGAGTCGAAAATGCAGACTTCTTCAGCGGGAAGTCCATGAACGTGGACAAGGTTTTGAAAGGAGCTACCGTGAATGTGGGCGGGCAAGACACCAGCCTGCAGGATCTGCTGAAGAAAAAGACCTATACGAAAGTCTATATCTGCCTGGGGATCAACGAGCTGGGGTGGACCAACAAGGATACCTTTACGGAAAGCTACGGGACCCTGATCGACCAGGTCACACAGGCCCAGCCGGATGCGGAGGTCTTTGTGGAACTCCTGTTCCCGGTCTCCTCAAAAAAATCCGGTTCGGATAAGGTGTTTAACAACACCAACATCAAAAAATGCAACGACCGGCTGACAAAGCTGGCTGAAGAAAAAGGTGTGAAGTCCTTGGATCCCAGTCCGCCGCTGGTGGACAACAACGGGGCTCTGAAGGCAGAGGCCACTGCAGACGGCGTCCATATCAACAGTGAATACTGTGTCAAATGGGCGGTGTACATGGCCAGGATTTCCATGTAATACAAGACATTATCATATTGGAGGGGAATGAATAAAATGAAAAAATTAATCGTAGGGATCATGATCGTCATGATGGTATTTGCTGTTACTGCCTGCTCGGACGGAGGGGACGAAGGTTCCGGTACGGAAGGGACCGCTGTAAACTATGATTTCACGGCAGCGGAACTGGCCGGGTACATCAACGACAATGTGACGTTCAATGACTTTATGGAGGAAGTAGATCCCGAGACTGTATATGAACTGTATGGCATCGACGGATCCGCCGTAGAGGATTCCTGTACGTATTTCAGCACCGGTGCCACAGCGGAAGAGATCTCGGTAATCAGCGTTTCCCCGGAAAATGCAGATTCCATGCTGGGTGAGATCAACCGTGCGTTCAACAGCCGTATCGAAGATCAGATCGAAAGCTTCACGGACTATGTTCCGGCAGAGTTGGACAAGCTGAATGACCCGCTGATCATGGAAATCGGAAATTCCGTCGTTATGGTAGTCTGCGACGATCCGGATCAGGCTAAAACCGCTATTTTAGACTTTATCAATCAATAACAGGAGCCCGGTGGGATGGTATTCAGCAGTATCACATTTCTATTTTACTTTTTACCCGTCGCCCTTGGCTTATATTTTCTGGCTCCCGGCAAGATCAAAAACTTGGTTCTCTTGATCGCGAGCCTTTTTTTCTATGCCTGGGGAGAGCCGGCTTATGTTGTGCTGATGGTCGTTTCGATCCTGATGAACTACGGAGCCGGCCGGCTCATCGCCGCCAGGAGAAACAGGGTTTCACTAAGTCTCGGTATCATCGCAAACCTGCTGATACTGGGATTTTTCAAGTACGCGGATTTTGTTATCGGGACCCTGAACGCGCTTCTTCCTCTGCACCTGCAGCAGCTGGATCTGCCGCTGCCGATCGGCATTTCCTTCTATACCTTCCAGGCCATGTCTTATCTGGTGGATGTGTATCGAAAGAATGCAAAAGTGCAGACGAATCTCATCGATTTCGGCGCCTACATTTCCATGTTCCCGCAGCTCATTGCCGGCCCGATCGTTCGGCTGAGCTCCATTGAAGACAAACTCCACAACCGCACCCATACGCTTGGCGGCTTTGCCCAGGGAGCACGGCGTTTTGCCGTGGGACTGGGGAAAAAAGTGTTGATCGCCAACAATATCGGAGCCGTCTGGGATCAGGTATCCGCTTCGGATCTGACCCAGCTGCCGGTGATGACCGCCTGGATCGGCATCGCTGCCTTTACCCTGCAGCTGTATTTCGACTTCTCCGGTTATTCCGATATGGCCATCGGACTGGGGAAGATGTTTGGATTTGATTTTCCCGAGAATTTCCGGCACCCTTACGAATCCCGCTCCATCACGGAATTCTGGCGGAGGTGGCATATCACTCTGGGGAGCTGGTTCCGGGAGTATGTGTATATTCCCCTGGGGGGCAATAAAAAGGGCCTGAAACGGCAGCTCCTGAATATCTTTATCGTGTGGATGCTGACGGGGCTCTGGCACGGAGCCAGCTGGAATTTTGTACTCTGGGGCCTGTTCTTTGGCTTGTTCCTGCTGCTGGAAAAGGTATGGTTGTTGAAGAGGCTTGAAAAGACCCCCAGGATCGTGAGCCACCTTTACACCATCATCGTGGTGATGCTCAGCTGGGTCATCTTCAGCATCGAAGAGCCCGGCCGGATCGGGGCCTATATCAAGGCCATGTTCGGACTGGGAGGCGCTCTGGCGGATTCCTGGTCCATGTATCTGTTGACCAGCAACCTGGTATTGTTCCTGATCGCCATGGTGGGGTGTACTTCACTGCCGGCGAAACTGGGGCGTTTCATCATCAAAGACCGGGAAAGAGGGAAGCACGCCCTCATCGACGGGTCGGAACAGGGAGTTTCCTACGGGGGATTGATCCTTCAGAATCTGTGGACACTGGCGCTTCTGGTCGTCTGCACCGGATTCATCATTGCTTCGACCTATAATCCGTTCCTGTATTTCAGGTTTTAGAGCTATGAGCTGGAAGCTGGGAGCGGAGGATCTTTTTGAGAGGTAATCTTAATGACGAGAACGAAGAGTCAGAAGAATCGCATCAAATTGAATAATATATTGACGGCGGTCATTTTTGCAGTGTTTATCTTTGCTTTTCTGGTGGCCTCCCTGGTGATCCAGGACCGGGATTTTTCCGATATGGAAAACCGGAATCTGGCTTCCTTCCCGAAGTTCTCTCAGGAAGCGGTGATGGAAGGGGACTTTACAAAGGGCTTTGAGACCTATGTCCAGGACCAGTTCCCGGCCCGGGACCGGCTTATGTCGATGCAGACGGGACTGCAGCGGGCTGTCGGCAAAAAGGACAATGGGATGGTCTATTTCGGAGAGGACGGGTACCTGTTCTCCATCGAAAAACTGGATATGAAGCAGCTGCAAAAGAATGTCGGCTATATCAACCGCATCGCAGAAAAGATGCCTCAGGGAGTTCTGTGCCAGCTGTTGGTGGTGCCGACGGCCTCGAATATCCTGAAGGACAAGCTTCCGTCTTATGCGGTGACGCCGGATGAGGATGCGGCGCTGGATCAGGTCAGGTTGGATACGAAGCTGGCCTATAAGGATCTGAGAGATACGATGAAGCAGTTCGCCACGAAGGAGATCTACTACCGGACGGACCACCACTGGACGACGCTGGGTGCCATGTACGCCTACGATGCCTGGAGAGGGGATGAAAAGCGGATCCGCGATTTCCAGGTGACCGAAGTGTCGGATCAGTTTTATGGGACCAATTACTCCAAGGCTGCGTTATCCGGCATCGAGCCGGATCACATCTACCGCTATGACAATCCCGTGGATCCGGACGTCCACACCATGGACATCTATGAAGCAAACGGGATCCTGTCGAAACAGTTCGCCGGGGTGTATGATGATTCCTACCTTCAGGTGAAAGATAAATACTCCTACTTCCTCTCCGGAAACAATCCGGTGACGATCATCCGGGGCAGCAGCTCTCCTGAGGTGGCAGGGAAACGGATCCTGGTGGTGAAGGACTCCTTTGCTCACTGTTTCATCCCCTTCATGCTGGAGGACTACGAAGAGATCATCGCGGTGGACCTGCGGTATTACCGGGCGGACCTGACCAAAATGGCGGAGGAAAACGGCATCACCGAGGTGCTGTTCCTCTATAACATACTCAATCTGGCGCAGGATAAGAACCTGATCTTTGCTGCGAAATAG
>CADBSL010000146.1 GCA_902797345.1 uncultured Eubacteriales bacterium | reverse complement strand
CCCTTGTCCAGTGTGATCACAGACCATTGGCAGGCCTTTGCCCTGTCCGGTTTAGCACTGCTCCTGGCAGTGATCTTCCGTAAGAGAAGACCGAAACCGGAGGAAGAAGAGGATGAAGATTACCTGGATGACCTCCCGCCGGTAGGTGGCACAGAGGAAGAAAAGCCGAAGAAACCGGCTAAAAAACGTCGTCCAAAGGAAGAGATGCCGGAAGAAGTGAAACCGGAACCGGCAGCAGAACCGGACCCGATCTACACGGAGCCGGAACCGGAAGTCGTTCCCGAAACCCCGGAGGTGATCGAAATGCCGGCGCCGGAAGAAGCACCTGCTCCGGAGATGCCGGAAGCACCGGAAGCTCCGATCCCGGAAGAGAAACCGGAAATCTAAACCTCAAAAAAACCAAATCCCCGAAGCTTGAAAAGCCTCGGGGGTTTTTTAGTTCTTAGATTTTCTCCCATCTCTGTATCAGCGCTGCCGCTTCTGCCCGGGTGATGAGATCCCGGGGTGTTAAACGGCCATCTCCTCTGCCGGAGATCAGTCCGGAGTTTACGCCCCAGGCCATGGCGTCCCTGGCCCAGTCGCTGATTTGATCCGCGTCTTTGAAAGAGCTTACAGCCGGGAGCGGGGAGATGGAAGACTCCAGTCTATACAAAATCGTCACCGCCTGTTCCCGGGTGATCGATGCCTCCGGCCGGAAGGTACCGTCCTCGAAGCCCTTTACGAGACCGTTCCCGGCAGCCCAGTTTACTGCTTCCTCATACCAGGAGCCGGATTCCACGTCGGGAAAGGAGCCGGAAACTTCTTGCTGCTTGCTCCCTGCTCCCTGCTCCAGCCTATACAGGATCGTCACCAACATCGCCCGGGTCAGGGAGGCGTTCGGAGCGAAAGTCTTCTTCGTCAAACCGTTCATTTGATTTTTTTCAAAAGCATTTTTCACCGGATCGTAAAACCAATCGGTCTCTTCGACATCTTCGAACCGCATCCGTTTGACTGCCTTAGTGAAATCCCAGCCAACCGCGTTCTCCAGCTCCGCTGTGCCGCCGTTCATCCGGATCAGAGCTACGTTTTCCGGGGACAGATATCCCTGTCCCTCCAGATCATTCAGGACGCTGTCGATCATGGACACTGCGCTGAGATCCCCATCCGCGTCCTCATTCACATCGAAGAGCATCACGCCGCCGGCCTTTTCGTAGGCCAGAAGGGTCTTCCGGCACAGGGTAGGCAGACCGTTGTAACAGGAATCCCCGATGGTAGAAGCTGCGTGATCGGCATAGGCGAATTCCGGGTTTTCAGCCACTAAGTGTCGGTATTGAGCCCAACTGGGCCGGGCATACAGGGGCATCCCCAACACGATCTTTTCCGCCGGGACGCCGCGGTTCAGCCAATATTCGATAGAGGTATTCGCAAACCAGAAAGGGCTGTGTTGTTCGTTATTCATATCGTAGCTCATGACGGAAATGAACTGAAAAGCATCGAGGCATTTTTTCGACACCAGACCGGAGACCGCCGGACCTTCCGTTTTGGACCAGGCGCCGTTCAGGGCGGCCGTCAGGTGCTTCCCCCGGGCTTTTAGGGCGCTCGAAAGTTCCAACACCAATTTCTCGTAATTCCCGGCAAACTGCTGGGTGGGGTACTCCCAGTCGATCTCGACCCCGTCCAGATCGTACTCCGAAACGACGCCCATCACGCTGTTCACCAGCCTGCTCCGTTGTTCGGCAGTTGCTGTCACCGTTTCAAAGGTGGATGCCAGTGGGACCCCGTTATAGGACCAACCTCCCAGCGCGGCGAAGACTTCGGCGCCGTCCCGGTGGGCCTGTGCCACCAGGGCCCTCAGCTGATCCGGTTTTGGCGGAGGCAGACAAGTCCCGTCCGTCTGCGGGATCAGAAACGCATACATGACATGGGTCAGCTTATCCGTCTGGAGCATTTCCGCCGGCTCGTCAAATAAGTCGGCAGAATAATACCCGATCACTCGGAAATCTTCTTCACCGGCGGTTTCCTCTGCAGACGAAGAGAAGCATGCCCCCATTATGAATAGCAGGATGAGACCCGCTGTAAAAACTGTCTTGGATATTCGTTTGAACATTCTAATAAACCCCTTCCCCTGTTCTGATTATCTGACTCTATTTTCGCATGAAGAGAGACCTAAGGCAATGCGTTCTATGGATATGTAATAGAAATGTAAGAAAGCAAGATAATGTGCTTCTGTAATAAACCTTTAAAGAAATCTTAACGGTCACGTTATGGTATCTACAAGCTTCTGGGAGTATCCTGCTTATAGAAGCTTGCTTTAGTGTGTCAACGGGTGGATCGAGAGATGAGATAATGGGATGATGAGTTAAGGAAAGAAGAAAGGCCTCGGAAAACTCCGAGGTCTTTTAATTCGTCAAGATCCTTCGCTTCGCTCAGGATGACATCTCCTACACCATCTTCTCCTGTTTGACTTTGTGGTCGATGACGTGGCGGGAGGCCAGTTCTTCCATGACCTCATCCACGGAGATGCCCATTTCTACCATCATCACCATCACGTGGTACATCAGGTCGGCGATCTCGTAGATCGTCTCGGCTTTGTCGTCAGCCTTGGAGGCGATGATCACTTCCGTGCATTCCTCCCCGACTTTTTTCAGGATCTTGTCGATGCCTTTTTCGAAGAGGTAGGAGGTATAGGAGCCTTCCGGCATATCCTTCTTCCGGCCTTCCAGGAGTTTATACAGGTCCTTCACCCGGAATTGGTCTTCGCCGGAGGCTTCTCCCACCATGGGCTGCATGAAGCAGGAGTCGGTCCCCAGGTGACAGGCGGGACCGTCCTTGTGGACTTTCACTACCAGGGCGTCCGCGTCGCAGTCGGCGGTGATGGATTCGATGTGCTGCCAGTTGCCGGAGGT